>DATCGH010000188.1:0-5659 GCA_036509055.1 Caldimonas sp. | reverse complement strand
GCCGGGTCGCCCCAGGCGAAGCGCGCCATCAAGGTCTGCTGGCCGAGCAGGTTCCAGGGCCGCGCCAGGTCCCAGCCCTCGGCCAGCCAGCGTTCCTGCTCGAAGCCGAGGAGGCTGCGCTTGGGATCGACCAGCGCCGGGCAGTCGGCGAGCGGGATGGTGTTCGAGCCGCCGCGGCCGGGCTTGGGGCAGGCCTGCACGTCGCGGTACTGGCGGTCGTCGACCAGGTGGATGCGCGCCAGCGCGCCCCAGTCGAGGCGCGAGACGATGCGCATGTCCGGGCCGCGCGGCCGCGCCGACTTGGGAAACGGCATGTGCTCCCAGTAGGCCTGGTAGGCGGCGGCGCGGCGGGTGGCGAAGTCGGGCTCGAGGTCCTGGCTCTGCAGGTTGGCGTAGTCGTTGGCGACCTCGTGATCGTCCCAGATCAGCAGCCACGGCGCGGCGCGATGCGCCGCCTGCAGCAGCGGGTCGCTCTTGTAGGTGGCGTAGCGGGCGCGGTATTCGGCCAGGGTCTTCGCCACGGTGCCTTCATGGCGGCGGATCGCGCTCGAGCCGCTGGCGGTCTCGTAGATGTAGTCGCCGAGGAAGAGCACGAAGTCGGGGTTCTCGGCGGCGGCATGGCGCCAGGCGGCGTAGTGGCCGACGTCGTAGCGCTGGCAGCTCGCGACCACGAAGCGCAGCGTCGCCTTCGCATCCTCGGCCGGCGCGGTGCGGGTGCGGCCGGCGGCGCTTTGCTCGCCGAGCGTGCTGAAGCGATACCAGTACCAGCGGCCCGGCTCGAGGCCGAGCGGCTCCGCGTGGACGCTGTGCCCCCAGGCGGCCTCGGCGGTCTCTTCGCCGCGGGCGACGATGCGCTGGAACCTCTCGTCGGCCGAGACTTCCCAGCGCACCGTCTCGCGCTCGCCCAGCCGTTCGCCGGTGAGGCGGGTCCAGAGCACCATGCCGTCGGGACGCGGCTGGCCGGAGGCGATGCCGAGGGCGAAGCGGCCGGCATCGGCGCCATGCGCGCCGCGCACGAACCAGGGCAGTGCCGCCGCAGCTGCCGCGCCGGCGACGAAGCGGCGCCGGCGAAGAGACTCGATCAGACCCCCACCTCGTCGAGCTCGCGGTAGACGTCGCGCAGCCACATCTTGACCCGCTGCCGGTCCATCAGGCCGAGGCCGCTCGCGTCCTTGTCGGCGCTCTTGGCCTTCCAGAAGCTGCTGCTGCTGTTGTCGATCTTCTGGATCGCGCTCTCGTGCAGCCGCTTGACCGAGACGATGTGCGCGCCCATGCCGAGCGCGCGCGCCTGCTCGCCCGATTGCTCGAGCACGGAGAAGTCGCTGCCACGGACCTGGTTGCGCACCAGCACGTAGTTGAGGCCGGTGCCGAAGCGGTCGAGCAGGCGGCGCAGCAGGTCGACCGAGTCCTTGCCCGAGTCCATCACGTGCCAGTAGAAGAGCTTCATGCCGAGCTCGTCGGCCAGGCTGATCACGCCGGCCTCTTCCATCCAGGTGGCGAGCGGGTCGTGGGTCTGGGCCGCGAGGTCGACCAGGATGCGCCGGCCGGGCTGGTCGACCGCGGCCTCGACGATGGCGTCGAGCGACTCGACCTTGTCGATCGCCACCGGCGAGGCGAAGCCGGCGTAGAAGCGCATCAGCGCGCCGTGCGAGCGGTCGGTGTCGAAGCCGAGGAAGGGCAGCTCGCGGTCGATCAGGTACTGGGCGAGGACGCGCGACATCAGCGACTTGCCGACTCCGCCTTTTTCGCCGCCGATGAAATGGATGTTGGTCGTCATTCGTTGTTGTTTCTTCAGCGTGTCGGCGGCGGGTTCGGGGCCATGGTCGGGCCCGCCGCCGACTCGACCGCCTTGCCGGCGACCTTGGCGGTGGTGCTGACCACGGTGCTGCCGACAGAAACTGCGGCGCTGCCGACCGAGACGGCGGCACTTCCCACCGAGGTGGCGACGCCGACCGCCGTGCCGGCCACCGAGACCACGGCGCAGCCGGGCAGGGCGGCGGTGAGGGCGAGCACTGCCGCGAACGCGGTCAGGCGGCGAAACGGCGTCAGGCTCATGGGAGACCTCCGCGTCGGAAAGGTCCTGGATTGTCGTCGATCAACCGCGGCCGACGAAAGGCATCTTGGTCGCCATCACCGTCAGGAATTGCACGTTCGACTCGAGCGGCAGGCCCGCCATCATGACGATCGCGTCGGCGACGTGCTGCACGTTCATGCGCGGCTCGGGCGCCATCACGCCGTTGGCCTGGAGCACGCCGCCGGTCATGCGCTGGGTCATCTCGGTCGCGGCGTTGCCGATGTCGATCTGGCCGCAGGCGATGTCGTAGGCGCGTCCGTCGAGCGAGGTCGCCTTGGTCAGGCCGGTGATCGCGTGCTTGGTCGCGGTGTAGGGCGAGCTGAGGGGGCGCGGCGCGTGCGCCGAGATCGAGCCGTTGTTGATGATCCGGCCGCCGCGCGGCGACTGGCTCTTCATGATCCGGAAGGCCTCCTGCGTGCAGAGGAAGACGGCGGTCAGGTTGATGTCGACCACGCCCTTCCACTGCTCGACCGTCAGGTCCTCGAGCGGGATCGCCGGCGCGCCGGTGCCGGCGTTGTTGAACAGCAGGTCGAGCCGGCCGAAGGCTTCCTTCGTCGCCGCGAACAGGGCCTTGACCGCGGCCGGGTCGGTGGCGTCGGTCGGCACCGCGAGAGCGTTGCCGGCGAGCTCTCCGGCGGCGCCCTTCGTCGCCTCGAGGGCGTCGGCGCGGCGGCCGGCGAGCGCGACCTTCCAGCCGTCCTTCAGCAGGGCCAGGGCCGAGGCCCGGCCGATGCCGCTGCCGGCGCCGGTGACGATGGCAACCTTGTTCATGGGAGCGTCTCCTTGTGAAGGGGGGAAGAAGGGTCGGCGTCGATGCCGAAGCAGCCGGCCACGGTGAACCAGAGGCTGGTGTACATCAAGGTGAGATAGAGCGAGATGGCGGTGACGAACACGAGCACCGCCCCCAGCGAAGGCTTCTGCGGCACGCCGAGCAGCGCCACCAGCACGCTGAAGACCATCGCGAAGACGAGCGAGAGGCCGAACCAGCCGAGGCCGTAGACGGCGAACGCACCGCGGTTGCGCCAGATCGCCAGGGTGCTGAAGAAGAGCGACTTGACCCAGCTCTGCTGGCCCCAGTAGACCAGCGCCGGCGCATGCCAGAACGGCACCGAGAGCAGGGCGAGCAGCACCAGGCGCAGCAGCGAGGAGAACAGCACCCGCGCATCGGGAAGCGGCGGCGGGGCCGGCGCGGTCGGCGGGGTCGGCGCCGAGGCGGTGGTCGAGACCGCGTCCATCCAGGTCGCCGTCGCGCCGCCGTCGATCGCCATGAAGATCAGCATCGCGACCACGCTCGCGGCCAGGTAGGCGACGCCGAGCTTGAGCAGCTCGACCAGGCGCGGCCGGCCGGCCGCCTTGAGCGTCGTGAGCGCGCCGGGCATTGGCCGTTCTCCGGCCACGACGCGGCGGGTCGCGATCATGAAGACGAGCGAGCCGGCCGGTGCCAGCACGGGCAGCAGGGCACCGCCGACCACCGGGATCCAGCTCACCGCATAGGCGACGAGGGCGCAGAGCGAGAACAGGCCGGCCAGGCCGAAGGGCTGCTGCAGGAAAACCTGGAAGGCGCGGCGGATCCAGACGATGCCCTCGCCGGGCTCGGCACGCAGCAGCTTCATGGCGCCACCGGCCGATGCCGCGCCGGGTGCCAGGGCGCGGCGCGGCGTTGCAGCAGCACCCGCTCGAAGTGGGTCGGGTCGTGCGCCTTCAGCAGCATCGCGTCGCGCGGCAGGTGCACGTCCCAGAGGCGCGAGAGCCAGAAGCGGAAGGCGGCGGCGCGCATCATCGCCGGCAAGAGGCGGATCTCGGCGCTCTCCAGCGGGCGCACGCTCTCGTAGGCTTCCACCAGCGCCTCGGCCCGGTCCTCGAGGAGGCGGCCCGACTCGAGGTCGATGCACCAGTCGTTGAGGGCCACGGCGATGTCGAACAGCAGGCAGTCCACGCCGGCGAAATAGAAGTCGAACACGCCGGCGAGCAGCTTGTTCTCGAACATGACGTTGTCGCGGAACAGGTCGCCATGGATCGGCCCGCGCGGCAGGCCGGCATGGGCCGGCGATTCGGCCAGGTGCTGCTGGTACTGGAGCTCGTCCTCCATCAGCGCCGCCAGGCGCGGCTCGAGGTGCGGCAGCACCGTCGGCACGGTGGCCGTCCACCAGGCGAGGCCGCGCAGGTTGGGCTGATAGGGGACGAAGTCGGCGGCGGCGAGGTGCAGGCCGGCCATCAAGGTGCCGAGACTGGCGCAGTCGGCCGCATCGGGCGCGAGGTGATGCTCGCCCGGCAGGCGGTCGACGACCGCAGCGGGCTTGCCCTTGAGCGAGAGCAGGAGGTTGCCGGAGGCGTCGGGGTGCGGGCCCGGCACCGGCAGGCCGCGGTCGGCGAAGTGCTTCATCAGCTGCAGATAGAACGGCAGTTCCTCGGCGGTGAGCCGCTCGAACAGCGTCAGCACGTAGCGCCCGGCGGCGGCGTCGACGAAGTAGTTGGTGTTCTCGATCCCGCCGGCACAGGGTGCGAGCTGGTGCAGGGCGCCGATGCCGAGCCCCTCGATCAGTTGTGCTGCCTCGTCGAAGGAGACCTCGGTGAAGACCGCCATCGAGACAGGGGCCGGCCGCGCGTCAGAACGTCAGGACGTTCCAGACGCGCTGGCCGGAGGCGCCGCGCGAATTCCTGCCCTCGACGGGCAGCTCGCGCAAGCCGTCGCCGACGATGATCTCGTAGTTGGGCGATCCGTCCTTGGGATGGACCGTCACCTTGACGAGCCGGCCGCGCACCCGCAGCTCCTCGATGACCGCGCGGCCGTCGTCGATGACCGTGCGCTGGACCGCGGGCTCCTTCGGGTCCTTGGTCGGCGCTGCCTCGATCTGGGCGGGCGACGAGGCCGCGGCCGCAGTCGTGGCGGGAGGACGCGCCGGCGCGTCCTCGGCCTGCGCGGCGCCGCCGAAGACGAGCAGCAGTGCGGCGGCGAACGGGACCCGCGACAGGGCTTTCATGGCGGTCATTCTAGGCCCGGGGTGTGCGGGACCATCCTTCACAATCGCCCGCATGGTGGACAGGACATTGCTGCTCGTCGACGGCTCGAGCTATCTCTACCGCGCCTACCACGCGCTTCCCGACCTGCGCGGCCCCGGCGGCGTTCCGACCGGCGCGATCCGTGGCGTGGTCTCGATGATGAAGCTGCTGCGCGAGCAGTACCCGGCGGCGCACGGCGCCTGCGTCTTCGATGACAAGGGCAAGACCTTCCGCGACGACTGGTATCCCGAGTACAAGGCGACGCGCACGGCGATGCCTTCGGACCTGGCGCTGCAGATCGAGCCGATCGTCGAGGCCGTCAAGCTGCTCGGCTGGCCGGTGCTCACCGTCCCCGGCATCGAGGCCGACGACGCGATCGGCACGATCTCCTGCATGGCCGCGAAGGGCGGCTTCAGGGTCGTCATCTCGACCGGCGACAAGGACCTGGCGCAGCTCGTCAACGACAACGTGACGCTGATCAACACGATGAGCAACGAGACGCTCGACGTCGCCGGCGTGTCGGCCAAGTTCGGCGTGCCGCCGGAGCGCATCGTCGACTACCTGGCGCTGATCGGCGACTCGGTC
>DATCGH010000187.1:0-2535 GCA_036509055.1 Caldimonas sp. | reverse complement strand
GCTCGGCGCGGGCTTGTCCTTCAGCAGCGCCGCCGCGGCCATCAGCATCCCCGACTGGCAGTAGCCGCATTGCGGCACGTCGAGTGCCGCCCACGCCTTCTGCAGCGCATGCACGCCGGTCGGCGACAGGCCCTCGATGGTCAGGACCTTCTGGTTCGGCGTCACCGCGGAGACGGGATACACGCAGGACCGCGTCGGCACGCCGTCGATGTGGACCGTGCAGGCGCCGCACTGCGCCACGCCGCAGCCGTACTTCGTGCCGGTGAGGTCGAGCTGCTCGCGCAGCACCCACAGCAAGGGCGTCTCGGGTTCGGCGTCGAACTCGCGCACCCGGCCGTTGACGTTGAGCTTCGCCATCACAGGACTCCGATGTTGTCCGGCTATTCCACCACTGCGGGACGTGCCAGTCCAGCGGACTGAGCCTTACCCCTACCCCAGCGTATCGGCCCAGATGTTGGCCGCCCAGCCCAGCGCGTACGCAGCCTCCGTCGCCGAGCGCGCCGACGACACCCCGCCCGAGCCCTGCACCGACTTGAAAGTCTGCTCCGCCGCCACGAATTCGTGCACGCTCGCGACGTGGATCGCTTCGCTGTCGCTCACGAAGCTGTAGCAGGTGTTGGTGAGCATCGGATGGGCATCGACCGGGCCGCCCGCGAGCTCGGCCACGATCGCCGCCGCGGCAACCTTGGCATGGGCATTGGCCATGTGGGCAGACTTCGGCATCAGCGGCGCCGCCAGGATGGAATCGCCCACGACGTGAACGTCCCTGGCCAGCACCGAGGCAAAGCTGGCGTAGTCGACCTGGCACCAGCGCTGGTTGGCATTGGCCAGACCGGCCTGGACCGCGAGCGCACCGGCACGCATCGGCGGCAGCACGTTCAGCACGTCGGCCTTCACCTCTTCGCTGAGCTCGAACGTCACGCTCATCGTCCTGGCGTCGATCGCCACCGCCTTGTGCAAGGGCCGATACTCGACGAGGCCCGGGTAGAGATCGGCCCACGCCTTCTTGAAGAGTCCGGGCTTGGAAACGACGTCGGGGTTGGCGTCGAGGATCAGGACCTTCGAGCGCGGCTTGTGCTGCTTGAGGTAGGCGGCGACGACGCTCGCCCGCTCGTAAGGACCGGGGGGGCAGCGGTACGGCGCTTCGGGAATCGTGATCGCGAACACGCCGCCGTCGCGCATGGCCCGCACCTGGCGCGCCAGCGCCTCGGTCTCGGGCCCGGCCTTCCACGCCTGCAGCACGCGGCCCTCGGCCTGCGCCTGGGCGAGCCCTTGCACCGCATCGAACATCAGCTCCACGCCGGGCGCGAGAACGAGCTTGTCGTAGCGGATGCGGGCGCCGCGGGCGAGCGTCACCTGCTTGCCCTGCAGGTCGATCGCAGTGGCGGCGTCCTGCACCACGGTCACGCCATGGCGCTTGCGCAGGCCCTCGTACGAGCGCGTGATGTCGTCGAGGCTGCGCATGCCGCCCACGACTAGATTGGACATCGGGCAGGAGACGAAGGCAGGCTGCGGCTCGATCACGACCACGTCGACGACGCCTTCGGAAAAGAGCCGCACGTACTTGGCCGCCGTCGCGCCGCCGTAGCCGGCGCCGATCACCACCACCCGCGCCGACGCCGGCACGCCCGCCGGCGTGGCACAACCGCCGAGCGCGGCGAGCGCGCCGCCCGAGAGCAGCCCTTGGACCATCTCGCGTCGCTTCATGGCGTGCTCCGGGCGGGCACGCCGGCGAAGTAGGCTGCGAGCGCGTCGATCTGCGGGTCGCTGTATCCCTTGGCAATCTGCGGCATCACCGTGCCGGGCCGGCTGCCCTCGCGAAAGGCGCGTAGCTCCGCGGCGATGCGCTCGCGCGCCAGGCCGGCCAACGCGGGCATGGCCTGGCCTTCGACAGCCCGGCCGTCCGTGCCATGGCAGGCGGCGCAGGTGGCCGCGAGCGAGCGGGTCGGGGGCGTTCGGGCCGGCTGTGCCGCAACCATGCTCCAGGCGCACAACAGCAGGAGCCCGGTCCCGTGCCATCGCCAGCGCGCGGCCCTGGCATCGATCTCGACAGGGTCGACGTTCATGAGGGTCCTCCGCTCCAGTGCAGCGCCTTCCGGCCGGTCCTCGCCTCTCGCCTGAAGGATAGACCGGCCCTGCGCCGCTCGCACGCCGGCCCGAAAGGTGCTGGTCTGGCTCGGCCTGCGACCGCGCGCCGGCGAACGGGCGAGCGATCACCTCGGGACCGCTGCCTAGTCCGACCGAGGGGACTAAGGCGCGGCCAGCGACTCGACCGCGACGGCGAAGCGCTCGACGTCCTCGTCCTCGTTGTAGACCTGCATCGACAGGCGCGCCCAGAGCGAGCCGCCGCGGGCGATCACCGGCGCCTCGATGCGATGGCCGAAGAACAGCGCGTCGCGCAGGCGCTGCGCGTTGTCGAAACTGCCCGGCCCGAGCCGCGCCGGCAGGGGCACGGTGACCATGCAGCCGACCATGGCTTCCGGTGTGGTCCAGGGCAGGCCCCAGCGCTCGCCCAGGCGCAGCGCGCTGCGCCAG
>DATCGH010000186.1:0-6998 GCA_036509055.1 Caldimonas sp. | reverse complement strand
TGTTCGAGCTTGCTATCCTCGACCGCATGCCTTCGGAGCTCGATCAGCTGCGCGCAGGGATCGCGGCACTGCAAGCCCAGCGTGACGTGCTCGGCGATGCGGTGGTCGAGGCCTCGATCGCCGGCCTGCGTGCCAGGTTGTCGGCAATCTCTGTTGCGGAGTCCCAAGCCGGACAGACGCTGCGCCAGGTGACCATCGTGTTCCTCGACATCGTCGGCTCGACAACGCTCAGCCAGCACCTTGATCCGGAGGACGTTCACGCGGTGATCGATGGCGGCCTGTCGCGCTGCACGGCGATCGTCCAGGCGCACGGCGGCAAGGTCCTGCAGTATGCGGGCGACAACCTGCTGGCCGTCTTCGGTGCCGACGAGTCGCGCGAGGACGATGCCGAGCGCGCGCTGCGCTGCGGGCTCGAGTTGCTCGCCCAAGGGCGGGAACTCGCGGCGCAGGTCGAGCGCGCGCACGGACACGAAGGCTTCGACTTTCGCATTGGCGTGCACACCGGCGGCGTGCTGCTGGGCGGCGGGGTCGATGCTGAAGGCAGCATCCGCGGCATTGCCGTCAACATCGCGGCCCGCATGGAGCAGACCGCTCCGGCCGGCTCGATGCGAATCAGTCACGACACCCACGTCCAGGTGCGCGGACTGTTCGATGTCGAGCGCCAGCAGCCGATCGCCGTCAAGGGGGTGGACGAGCCCATCGTCAGCTATCTGGTGTTGCGCGCCAAGCCACGCAGCTTCCGCGCGGCCAGCCGCGGGATCGAAGGCATCGACACCCCGATGATCGGCCGGGACGTCGAACTCGCCGCGCTGCTCGAGGCGTTCGAACGCATGCGAGCCCGCCGCAGGCTCGAGGTCGTGACCGTGGTCGGTGAAGCCGGCTTGGGCAAGAGCCGGATGCTGGCCGAATTCGAGTCCGGCGCCGGCCCGAGCATCGAAGCAGCAGCGGTCTTCCGCGGCCGAGCGAATCCGCAGACGCGAGGGCAGCCGTACGGCCTGCTGCGCGACCTGTTGGCCCGCTGGCTGCAGATCGGCGACGACGATAGTCTCGACGCCGCCCGTCGCAAGGTCGAGCGCGCGATCACCCCCCTTTTCGAGAGCGACGACGGCGTGCTCATGGCCGAGGCCCAGGCGCACCTGCTGGGCCACCTGATCGGCGTCGACTTCGCCGACAGCCGCCATGTCGCCGGCATCAGCGACGACCCGCGGCAGATCCGCAACCGCGCATTCCATGCCGCGGCGCAGATCCTCCAGCGAATCTCGGCCAGTACGGACGGCGGCGCGCTGCTGATGCTGGAAGACTTGCACTGGGCCGACGACGGCACGCTGGACTTCCTGGAACATCTGGTCGAGGTCGGCCGTGACGCGGCCGTCCTCGTGATCGCGCTCGCCCGGCCGGCTCTGTTCGAAAGGCGAAGCGGTTGGGGCGCCGATCCCGCCATCCACCGACGGGTCGAACTCGTCCCCCTCGACGCCGGCTTGAGCAGGAAGCTCGCGGGCGAATTGCTGCGCAGGCTGGTCTCCGTGCCTACCGAGCTACGCGAGATGATCGCCGTTCGCGCTGAAGGCAACCCGTTCTACATGGAAGAGCTGGTCAAGATGCTGGTCGACAGAAGGGCCATCGAGACCTCGACGCCGGCGTGGACGCTGAATCCGCTGCTGGCGACCGAGGTACCCGCAACGCTGACCGGCGTTCTGCAGGCCAGGCTCGATTCGCTGCCGCGAAACGAACGGCTGGCGCTCCAGCACGCGAGCGTCATCGGACAGGTCTTCTGGGACAGCGCACTGGCCGCGCTGCACGGGCAGGCTGCGGACGCACTGCCCGCGTTGGTGCAGAGCCGGCTGGTCCTCGCGCACCCGCAGTCGCAGCTCGGCGGCGTTCGCGAGTACGCCTTCAGCCATCAGATCCTGCATCAGGTGACCTACTCGACGCTGCTCAAGCGGTCTCGGCGCGAATTGCACGCCCGCGTCGCGGCGTGGCTGGCCGGGCAGCCGCGCGCGGATGACTTCCTGGGTGCCACCGCAGAGCACCACGCGCTGGCCGGCAATATCGCACAGGCCTGCCAATGCTTCGCGTCGGCTGCAGAGCATGCGAAGTCGCGCTTCGCGCACGAGGTCGCACTGGCCCACGTCGACAGGGCGTTGAGGCTGCTCGAGCGGTCAGCGGCAACGCCCGAATCGCTGATGATCCGCTGGCGGCTGCTGTTCGTCCGCGAATCGACCCTCAACATGCAAGGCCGGCGCGCCGAGCAGCCGGCCGTGCTCGATTCGCTCCAGCAAGTGGCCGAGTCGCTCGACGACGACCGGTTGCGCGCCCTCGCCGCCCGGCGGCGCAGCCAGTTCGCGCTGCGGACCGCCGACTTCGTATTGCAGGAAAGCGCGGCGAGGCAGGCGATTGCGATCGCCGGACGCGCCGGCGACATCGAGTCCAGGCTCGAAGCACAGCGGCTGCTCGCCGATGCCTTGAACGCCCAGGGCGCTCCCGAGGCGGCAAAGACACTGGCACGCGAGGGGCTGGAAGAGGCACGCTCGCGTGGGCTGCGCCGGGTCGAGGGCGTGTTCCTCAGCACCTTGGCCTACATCGCCACGCAGCAGGATGACTTGGTCACCGGGTTGGCGCTCGACCTCGAGGACCTGCCGATTTGGCGCGAACTGGGTGATCCTTTCGGCGAGGCGATCGCGCTGGGCAACGTAGGCGCCGACTGGCTGTGGTTCGGCCAGATCGAGCAGGCCCGCTCGGCGCTCGATGAGGCGTTGAAGCTCTTCCGCAGCCTTGGGGCCCGTCAGTTGGTGAGCAGCCCGCTGGCCAACCTGTCGATACTCGCGCTGTGGCAAGGTGACAGCGCACAGGCGCTGGCGCTGGCGAACGAGGCGCTGGACGCCGCTGTGGCGGTGCGCGCGGTCGACTTCGAGGCCCAGACGCTTTGCCGGGTCGGAGACGCAGAGTTGGCGCTCGGCCGCGATGCAGCAGCCGAAGGCGCTTTCGCGCGTGCCGAGTCGATCGCACGCGAACTCGGCAGCGCGGTCGAACGCGAGGCGATTGCCGGCCTCGTGCGGGTCGCGCTGGCGCGCGACGAGATTGCTTCGGCAATGCACGTGGTCGACACCCTGCTCGCCCGCGGGGGCCTCGAAGGAGCCGAAGCGAGGGCCGTCTTGTTCACGTGCTGGCGCGTGCTCGATCGAGCCCGCGACGCGCGAGCGCCCGGCCTGCTCGCGGCGGCCCACGGCGCGGTGCAAAGCCGCGCGGCGACGATCGGCGACCCAGTCCTGCGTGCGAGCTTCCTCGAGCGGGTTCTCGACAACCGGCTGATCCTGCAGGCGTGGCAGGCTGCGCACCCCGGAACCGTCGAAGGTAGCTGAGGCGTCCAGAGAACGGCGGACCGAAGCGAACGGTGCTACGGCGCGACCTCAAAGTCGTGCTCCGGACTCGGCTCGCGCATGCCTCCAGCCTCGATGTAGAGGACGTACACCCCGGGGACGTCGGGCGCCTTCAGCTTCACGTCGTTCGCGCCCTTGTTGCGAAACGGCGGGCTGGGCAATGTCGTGCCCTTCGGGCCGCTCCCCTTGGCCTCGACGATCACGCGAGTGTTGTCCCAGCGCTTGTTCTTAAGGCTCCAGCGGGCGGGGGTCCACACCTTGAAGGTCATCGACTGCCCCGGCGTGACCCTCGCCGGCGCGCCCTCGAAGACGAACCTTGCGCTTCCCTTGGCGTCGCCGAACGGTATGTCTTTGGTGACGATGACCTCGCCGGGCGCCTCGTCAGGCTTCGTTCCGGTCGGCGGAACACCCGTGTCCGGTCGCTTGACCTCGCCGGCCGTCTTGCCGATCGCCAGCTCGATCAGCTTGACGAAGCCCTTCTCCAGACCCTTGTTGGCCAATTCGTCGAGCGCGGCGTGCAGCCCTTCCTTGAACTTCTCGTCGGAAACGAAGGGCTGGATCTTGGCCAGCCCGTTGCGGAGCGCCGCGACGAGCGGATCGCGGCGCTGCTTCTCGCCGATCCGCGCAACGACCGCGGCGAGCTGCTCGGCACCCTTGAGCTTGGTCTTTTCGAAGGCGGCCTTCGCGGTGGCGATCTCGGCGTCGGTCGGCTCGCTGGGCTTGCCGGCGCTGCCGACATCCGGGTTCTTCGGCCGCAGGTTCGGTGGCAGGCCGCCGGTGCCGATCGGGTCCGGCCGCATCCGCAGGGTGGTCGGCACGGGGCCCCCTGGCGGCTGCGACGTGCCTTTGCCCTGCGCCGGCGGGCTCCGAGCGGGCAGCTCCTCGCGCGGCTCGACGCCGGGAGCACGGATCGGGCCGGTGGGCTGCTTGGGCCCGGCCGGCGCCTGTCCCGGCGGAACACGGGGCGGCAGCGGAAGGCCCAGGGCGGCTAGAAGCGATGCAGTCATGTCGCACCTCCTGTCTTTGCAAGAGCATGCTCCGGCGATTAGAGGCGCATGGTGGACCGAGGGCGTGCCGCTGTCATCCCCACTGTTTGGGTACTCGACGCCGAGATCGCGAGCGTCCGCGCGCTGACGGATCACATGCTTCTCGGCTGCCCACGTCCTTTCCGCCGAACCACAGTCGCTTCCGAAACGCGGCAAGAGTTAACGCCATCGCCTACCCGTCTCCCTCAATCGCGGGGTCACCGTGCGGCGGGGCATTACTAGTATTCATCTAGACGGTGGCGTGGCGACAAAGATCCCATCCGCGCCGAACAGTCCGGCAGTGCTGTGCCGGCACCGTCTCCCAAACGTCGTTCACGCGAAACGCAGGCGGCCTTCAACCGGCCGGTGATCCTGCGCACATGGTTGGGCGCACTGATCCTTGGTTCAGTGCGGGGCCGACAGCGCAGACGTACGACAACTACCTGGCCGACATGGCCAAGACCTTCAACAGCAGCGAGTTGCTGGCGTGGTCAAGCAGCTCCTTCGTCTGATTCTTGCGCTGCCCGCACCCGGCCGGCGACGACTCGCACGCCGCTGGGCGCAGCACGCCAGATCGCGAACGCCGACAGCACCGAGCAGCCGATGGCGACCCAGAACGCCAGCGTGTAGTTGCCGGTCCGGTCGTGCACGAACCCCATGAACCACGGGCCCACCGCGCCACCCGCGAGTGCGCTGACCATCAGCGTCCCGAAGATCGGCCCATAGTGCTTGCCCTCGAAGATCTCCGCAGGGATGGCACCGATGACCGACGTGAGGCCGTAGCCCAGCGCGCCTTGCGCGATCACCATCGTGTACAGCAGCGGGATACCCGGATGCGACGGCAATGCGAGCAGCGCGGCATAGGTGATGCAGAACCCCGCACTGCCGATCGCCCAGACAATCTCGCGGCCGATACGGTCCGAGAGCCAGCCGAGTGCGATCTGCCCCGGCACGCCGGCAAGGCTGACGGCGCCGAGGGCCCATGCGGCCTCTTGGGCACCGAAGCCGGTCTCGGTGAGGTACTTGGTCTGGTGCACCTGCACGGCATACCACGAGAAGAGCGCAGCGAAGTAGGCCGCCGCGATCCACCAGAACCGCGCAGTGCGCATCGCGCGCGCGAGCGTCCAGTCGATGGCCGCCCACGCGGGGTCGACCACGTTCACCCGACGGGCCCTGGCCGCCGCGGGCGTGTTCGCGTCTCCGTCCGGCGCCAGGCCGAGCTCCTCGGGTCGCCGACTGAGCAGCAGGTTGAGCGGCACAAGGACGACGAGCGCCACCAGGCCCAGCAGCGAGCACCCGGCACGCCAGCCGTATCGCTCCACGAACGTCTGCAACGCGGGGAGGATCACGATGGAGCCGAACCCCACTCCGGCGAAGGCGATGCTCATCGCGAGCCCGCGGCGCCGTACAAACCAGTTCGGCAGAAAAAGTGCTTGGCCGGTGTAG
This sequence comes from Caldimonas sp., assembly GCA_036509055.1. GTDB lineage: Bacteria > Pseudomonadota > Gammaproteobacteria > Burkholderiales > Burkholderiaceae_C > Schlegelella_A. Next base: position 1,150 of record DATCGH010000186.1, on the reverse strand, counting down.
CCGGTGAACGTCGTGCCCGCGCCGACCAACAGGCCCAGCGTGAGGTAGACATGCCAGGGCTCGCCCGCGAAGGTCGCGAACAGCAGGCCCCCAGCCGTGGCGGCGACGCCGACCTCCATCACGAAGCGCGGCCCACGACGGTCCATGAGCCGGCCCAGCAGCGGGCTCAGCACGGCGGAGACGATGAAGCCGAAGGAGAACGCGCCGGCGGTCACGCCGCGCTCCCATCCGAACTCGTCGAGGATCGGCGGGAAGAGCAACGAGAAAGCCGTGCGTGCGTTCACGCAGATCGCCATTGTCAGGAAGACAACCCCGACGACGACCCACCCGTAGTAGAACGGCAGGCGCCGTGCGAGCCTTTCGATCAAGCGGCTTCCCGTCGGTTGAAACTCTGCATGTCCCGCTCCGGGGCAAGGCGAGGGCGTCTTACCTATGAATAACTCGATCCGGCGGGACATTCTCAGGCACTGAGTCTGGCCCGGAGGGACAAGAATACGGGCTGCAGTCCGCGCCAGCAAAGGGTTTCGGAACGGCCGCCGGGCGTGGACGGGCGCCGTCTATGGCGGCAGGAACCGCTGGCCCGCGCTTCGGAAAAAATGGTCGCGCTCGATCCGAACGCCGCTCAATGCATTCGGCCATTGGCGCTCATGAGCTTCTGCATCAACGCGCTCATGTTCGCCGACGTGACGCCTGACTGATTCATGCCGGAAGCCAAGAAGTCCGACATGGCACCGGCCAGGCCGCTCGTCCCGGCGTCGGGTTGCATCATGTCGCCGCCTCCCATCATCATGCCGCCCATCATGATCTGGCTGCCGCTCGCTGTGCCGTCCATCGTGCCGTCGGATGCGTCCGCCATCATGTCGGCGACGAGTGAAGCCGACACGGGCATGCCGACGTTCTTCGCGTACTGAGACATGGCGGCCAGGGTCATTCCGTAGTTCATCGATGCGGGGGCCGCAGCCGATCCCGATCCGGCCACCAGAGGATTCATCGGCGGCGTGTAGACAATGTCGTCCACCATGAAATAGACGCCTACCGCGGCATTGGCCGTGGCGATGTTGGCGCTCGTCATGCCGCCCGCCATATGCACGGCCATCGCCTGGGCCATGGAGGTCAAGGGCGTCATCTGAACACCGCTGATGGCGGAACC
>DATCGH010000185.1:0-2968 GCA_036509055.1 Caldimonas sp. | reverse complement strand
GCAGGACTCGTTCTTCGCCGAATACCGCATCGTTCACCCTGACGGCACCGTCCTCTGGCTTTCCGGCCGCGGCCTGGTGATGTCGCGCGGGCCCGACGGCCGGGCCGAGCGGCTGGTGAGCATCATGGCCGACGTCAGCGATCGCAAGCTCGCCGAGGAGAGCCTGCGACTGATGCGCGAGCGGATGACCCTGGCGCTCCAGGCCGGACAGATGGGCGTCTTCGACCTCGACATGGTCAAGGACGTGCTCTGGTGGGCGCCGCAGACCTACGACGTGTTCGGCGTCTCGCCCGAGACCTTCACGCCGACCCGGGAGTCGGTCATCGATCTGGTGCACCCGGACGACCGCAAGGGATTCATCCAGGGCCGCCTGCAGGCGCTCGCCCGCCGGGAGCCGTTCGTCCAGGAGTACCGCTGTCTCCGGCCGGACGGCCGCATCACCTGGATCAGCCACCGCGGCCACGCCGAGTACGACGCCGGCGGCCGCCCGGTGCGCAGCTTCGGCGTCGCCCTCGACATCACCGAGCGCAAGCTCGCCGAACAGGCGCTGCAGGAGGCCGACCGGAGGAAGGACAACTTCATCGCCACGCTTGCGCACGAGCTTCGCAATCCGCTGGCGCCGATCCGCAACGCCGTCCAGGTGCTGCGCCGGGGCGGCCATGAGGATCCACAGGTCGTGTGGTGCAGCGGCGTGATCGACCGGCAGGTGACACAGATGGCGCGGCTGCTCGAGGACCTGCTCGACACCTCGCGCCTGACCCGCGGCCAGTTCGCGCTGCGGCTCGAGCGGCTGGCGCTGCCGGCCGTGATCGAGCATGCGCTCGAGATCGCCCAGCCGCGGATCGAGGAGCACGGGCACGCTCTTTCGGTCAGCCTGCCTCGGGTGCCGCTGCAGGTCGACGGCGACATGACCCGCCTGGCTCAGGTGTTCTCCAATTTGCTCATCAACGCCGCCAAGTACACCCCGGCCGGCGGCCGGCTGGGCCTGACGGTGGAAGCGGTCGGCGAGGAGGTGGAGATCCGGGTCAGCGACAACGGCATCGGCATTTCGGCCGAGCAGATGCCGCACCTGTTCGACATGTTCACCCAGGGCGATTCGCTGGCCGACCGGGCACAGGGCGGGATGGGCATCGGCCTGTCGCTCGCCCGCGGCCTGGTCGACATGCACGGCGGGCGGATCAGCGCGCACAGCCCGGGTCCTGGACGGGGCAGCGAATTCGTCGTCCACTTGCCCCTCGCGCGGACCGCCGCCGCCGCAAGCGGGGCGACAACGACGGCCGGAGGGGTGGAGGCGTCGGTCGCGACTTGCCGCGTGCTGGTGGCCGACGATCTGCGCGACAGCGCCGACAGCCTCGGGCTGCTGATCGAGCTCATGGGGCACACGGTCGAGATCGCCTACGACGGCGAAGAGGCGCTGCGGGCGGCCGAGCGGTTCCGGCCCGACATCGTCCTGCTCGACCTCGGCATGCCGAAGCTGGACGGCTTCGAGGTCAGCCGGCGGATCCGGGCAGCACCCTGGAGCGAGTCGGTGCGGCTGGTGGCCCAGTCGGGCTGGGGTCAGGAGGAGGACCGGCGGCGCACCGCCGAGGCCGGCTTCGACCACCACCTCGTCAAGCCGATCGATCCGGCGGCGCTCGAGGCCCTGATGCAGACGCTCGCGTCCGCGGCCCGCCCGATCGTCTAGGACGCCTTGGACGGCGGGCGGCGCATGGCCCGGAGGCGGCCGACGACGCCGTTCGGGAAGTAGTAGACCGAAAGCACGAACAGGATCCCGAGCCAGAGCAGCCAGCGGTCGGGCGAGACGATCTGCGAGAGCACCGGAATGTCCTGCACGCTGGCAGCGCCGATCTTCATCAGGTCCTGCAGGTAATTCTGCGCCAGCACCAGCAGCACGCTGCCGACGACGGCGCCGTAGATCGTGCCCATGCCGCCGATGACGACGATCAGCAGCACGTCGAGCATGATCTCGAACGAGAGCGTGGTGTCCGGCCCGTTGTACCGCAGCCAGAGGGCGAGCAGCACGCCGGCCAGGGTGGCGAACAGGGCCGAGGCGACGCTGGCGATGGTGCGATAGACGACGGTGCGGTAGCCGATCGCCTCGGCCCGGAAGTCGTTCTCGCGGATCGCCTGCAGCACCCGGCCGAACGGCGAGTTGACGATCCGAAGCAGCGCCAGCACCAGCAGCAGGGCGACGAAGAAGACCAGGTAGTAGGTGAGAAAGCGCCCGTCGATGGACGCGCCGAAGAAGGGGCCGCTGACGTACTCGGTGCCCGGCTGCAGCGCCTCCGGCACCTTGAAGGTGAGGCCGTCCTCGCCGCCCGTGATCTCCGAGAGCTGCGAGGCCAGCGTCAGGAATGCCGAGGCGACGGCGAGCGTGATCATGGCGAAGAAGATCGCCTTGACGCGCAGGCTGAACAGACCGATCACGAACGACAGCAGCGCCGAAAGCGCCAGCGCGCCGAGCGCGCCGGCGGCGAGCGCGCCCCACGTGGGCCCCAGCCGGGTGGTGGCGATGGCAATGCCGTAGGCGCCGATGCCGAAGAACATGGTGTGCGCGAAGCTGACGATGCCGGTGTAGCCGAGCAGCAGGTCGAAGCTCGCCGCCAGGACGACGAAGACGATGACCTTGGCGGCGACGTTGAGCGCCTTGGTGCCGGGGAAGATGAACGGCGTCAGCGCCAGGCCGACGACGATCAGGACCAGCACCAGCGCCAGCCAGCGGTTGCGCGGCCGGTCGTGGGAGACGAGGCGGTCGAGCATCTCAGTGCCGCCCGGCCGCCCGAAGGCGCTGAGCGCCCCCTTGGGAGGCAGCGAGCGAAGGCGAGGTTGGGGGCTTCATTTCAGCGGCTGGTCACGGGATAGAGGCCCTGCGGCCGCCAGATCAGCACCGCCACCATCAGGCCGATGCTCGAGAACATCGTCAGCTTCGGCGCGAGGAAGCCGACGTAATTGGTCAGCAAGCCCACCA
>DATCGH010000184.1:0-5062 GCA_036509055.1 Caldimonas sp. | reverse complement strand
CGCTCCGCCTCGAAGCTCTGGGCGTTCTGCAGCGCCAGGCTGAGGCTGGCCGCAACCGTCGTGATCAGCTTGACGTCGCTCTCGCCGAAGGCGTGCTCGCGCTGGTGGCCGATGCAGATCAGGCCGGTGGCCTGCTCGCCGCTCACCAGGGGCGCATAGACGAAGGAGTGGTCGACCGTCGGCCCGCCGATCACCTTGGTCTCGATGCCGTGCTCGGCCTTGAACGCGGACATCTCCGCCTGGGTGCCGAACACCGCGGCCTGCCGCGTGCGCAGCACCACGCCACCGATGCCGTGGCGGCTGCCCTGGGGCTGCGGGGGCGGGCGGTAGCGCTCGCCGTGGTCGAGGAGGTAGGGATAGGTGACGATGTCGCGCACGGCGTCGTGCAGGGCGATGCCGACGACCTCGGCGCTGAACACCTCACCGAGCTTGCGGCCAACCAGCTCGATGATCGCCTGAAGGTCTAGCTCCGCCACCAGCCCCTGCTGGATGCTGTTGATCACCGCCAGTTCGGCGTTGCGCTGCTCGGTTTCCTTGAGCATCCTTTGCGTCTCGGCGAACAGCCGCGCGTTCTCGAGCGCCGCGCTCATGCTGCCGGCAAGGGTCTCGAGCAGGCGCACGTCGCTCTCGCCGAAGGCCTGCTCGTACTGCAGGTCGGCCAGCGTCAGCATGCCGACCACTTCGTCGGCCACCAGCAGCGGCACCATCAGCTGCGACTTCGGGAAGGTGGGCGCATAGGGCAGGATGCGCGAGCCGAGCCTCGCGGCCGCGCCATCCAGCTCCTCGTTGATCAGGAGCGTGCGCCGGGTCCGCAGCACCTCTGCGCCAAAACCGCTCGGCGGCCCGGACGGCAGGCTCTGGCGGACGCCGTCGTGGCGGATGTAGGGGAAGTGCATCAGGCCGGCGGTGCGGTCAAGGATGCGGATGCCGACCGTGGCGCGCGGGAACACCTCCGCCAGGCGGTCGCCGACCGCGTCGTACACCCGCTGCAGCTCGAGCTCGCCGGCGAGCGCGTCCTGCACGGCGCTGACGACGGCGAGCTCGGCGGCGCGCTGCCGCTCGGCTTCGTAGCTGCGGGCGTTGAGCAGCGCCACGCCCATGCTGCCGGCCACGCTCTCCACCAGGCGCACGTCGGTCGGACCGAAGGCGTTGTCGCGCTCGTGGTTCTCGAGCCCGATCGCGCCGAGCACGCGATCGCCGGCGAGCATCGGCACGATGAGCAGGCTGCGCGCGCGGTCGGTGCCCGGCCGGACGGGAACGCCACGGTCGAGCTGCTCCTTGACCGAGCCGAACAGCGCCGGCCGGGGATCCTCGCGGTAGAACCGGTATTGCACCGATCCGGGCTCGGGCGTGCGCTTGAACGGCGACAGGCGCACGCCATGCTCGCAGGCGTAGAGGTAGTGCACGGTGCCGGTCGCCTCGTCCCACCAGCGGATGCTCATGTCGCCGGTGGCGAAGACCTCGCGCAGCTTGTCGGCGACGACGTCGACGATCGACTGGAAGTCGAGCGCCGCGCCCACCGCGTATTGGATGCTGTTGATCACCGCCAGCTCGGCGTTGCGCTGCTCGGTCTCCTTCAGCAGCCGCTGGGTCTGGTCGAAGAGGCGCGCGTTCTCGAGCGCGTTGCCGAGGGTGGCGCCGATGGTGGTCAGCGAGCGCAGGTCGGCATCGTCGAAGGCGTGCTCGCGCTCGTGGTTCTCGATCACGATCATGCCGAGCACGCTGCGGCTGCCGCGGATCGGCGCGCCCAGGATCGACAGGCACTGATCGGTGCCCGGCACGGCGTCGCCCATGCCGGCGGCGTGCTGCTCCGCGACGGTGCCGAGGAACGCGCCCATACCCTCACGCAGAAGCCGATTCGCCGGCTTGTTCTCCGGGGCAATCTTGCGAGCCCCCCCCGACGGCAGACGGCGGCCGTGCTCGACGGTGTAGAGGCTGGTGACGGTCTCGGACTGCGGGTCCCACCAGCGGATGCTCAGGTCCTCGCTGCCGAAGACCTGCTGCAGCTCGTCGCCGACCCGCTCGACGATCGCCTGGAAGTCGAGCCCGGCCGCCATCCCCTCGTGAATGCGGTGGGTCAGGGCCAGCTCGCCGCTGCGCTCCTCGAGCTGAAGCGCCATCTCGGCGCTGCGACGCGCACTCGCAAGCTCGACGGCGCCGCGCCGCGCGAGCCCGGCCAGGCGGTCGCGGTCGGCGGCGGTGAAGCGGCCGTGGCGGCCGTCGACGTCGGCGTAGAGGAAGCCGAGCCGCTCGCGGCCGGAGCCGAGCGGGGCGACGATGCAGCTGCGCTGGCGGCGTGCTTCGACGCCCTCGGGACCGTGGCGCAGCTTCGCCTTTCCGGTGCGCCGGGCCTCGTCGAGCCAGGGAACGATCGCCGCGAGCAGCCCGACCGGTTGCTCGCGGCGCGGCAAGCGGAAGGCGGCGACGCGCGGGCCGGCGTGCGCTTCGAGCAGCAGCATCACCCGTCGGGCACCGCAGAGCGCGGCCGCCTCGGCGACCAGCCGGTCGCAGATCGCCGCCTCTGCGGGCGAGCCGGTTGAAGGGCGCCGGGCGCTCATCCGCCGCTGCTCATCGATCGCCTCTCCTCCTCGACCTTTGTCGGCCGATTATTCGGCATGCCCGGCGGTCGCCCGACGGGCACGGTCCGGGAGTTCAACGAACGACGGCGATCGGCGCGGCCTGGGCCAGCAGCGAGCTGGCCACCGGCGGCTGCGCCATCGCGAAGACGGCGGACAGCAGGCCGCAGGTGATCGCGATCGAGGCAACGGTGGCGACGAGGCGGACGGCGCGGGGGGTGGTGTTCATGGCGGGACTCCTGGGTAGCGGTCGTTGTCGATGGCGCTACTGTGTCCGGGCGACCCCCGTTCAGTCCTTTGCCGGCCTGAAACCGACCTGAAGCGTTATGAAAGACGGGCCTCCGCAGCCAGGGCAGGTCGCCCCGGTTGCAGCGGCCGGGCCGACCGAACCCCGGCGAAGCCGGACTACGGCGTCGCCTTGACCAGGATGACCAGGTCGTTGAAGTCGGGCTCGGCCGGACCGCCGTAGCCGTCGTCGAAGGTCAGCGTCCAGCCCTGGGCGAAGTCGCCGCTGACCTTGAGGGCCGGAGGAAAGGTGATCGTCGAGCCCGAGAAGGTGCCTGAGAGCACCGACATTTGCAGCGCGGTGCCCGCGGGGAACAGCTGTCCGTTGGCGATCGATATGGGGACGCCCGTCGGGTCGAAGCAGCCGTCGGAGAACACCGTCTGCGTCACCGGCGAGGTGAACTGGACGGTGTTGTGCCGGGCGCTGCAGGCGTGGCTCACGAGCGTCACCGTCACCCGCGCCGCCTGCGTGAGCATGAGGGAACAGCTGGCCGATATGCAGCCCAGGTTCGTCACCGGCGGTGCGACGACGATGGTCCGCACACTGGTGCTGCTCGTGCCGGCGGCGTCGGTCACGGTGAGGCGCACGGTGTAGGTGGTCACCGGCATATTCGCGTAGGTGTGCGTGGCCGGATTCGTCGCCGCCAATGTCACCGTGTCGCCGAAGTCCCAGAGCCGCGACTGCGGGATGCTGCCGGCGTCGTAGGTGCTGGTGTCGGTGAAGGTGCAGTCGAGGGAGATGCAGCTGGCGTTGAAGCTGGCGTGCGGCCCCGCAACGGCCGGCGGGGCGGTCACCGTGACCGACCTGGTGGCGGTGCTCCGCAGCCCCTGGGAGTCGATGACGAGCAGGCTGACGGTATAGGTGCTCGCCGCGGCGTAGGCGTGGGCGGCGTCGGGGGTGCTCGCGGTTGGCGACCCGTCGCCGAACGTCCAGGTGTAGGCAATGATGTTGTCGTTGGTGTCCTGGCTGGTGCTGAGATTGACGAAGTTGCACGTCAGGTCGACACAGGAAAAGGCGAAGTTTGCTGTGGGTGCGGTCTTGGCCGGCCCGGAGGAGCCGCCCCCGCCGCAGGCCGAGAGGGCCAGAACGAGGGGGAGGGAAAGTGCTCTGAGCCAGTGGTGCATGACGTGCCCCTATTGAATTGGAAGGTTCTAAGGCAAAAACCGCGCCCGGAGACCGGCCATCCGACGAACGGGACGCCGATCATCACCCGGAAGCCGGCTCGCGTTCCAGCGCCGCCACCCCCCTATTCCCGGGTCGTCGCCCTCAACCGCCCGCGGCCAGCTCCCGCTCGAGCACCTTCGGGTTCTCCCGCCAGCGCTCCAGCCACTCCTGGGCCACGTCGCCCGGATACACGTCCTCGATGCCTTCCTTCAGCGCCTTGACGATCGCGCTCGCGAGCGCCGCCGGCGCGACCTTGGGCGGCGGCAGGTTCTGGTTCCACTCGTCGTCGATCGGCCCCGGGAAAACGTTGATCACGCGGATGCCGGCCGGGCGCATCTCGGCGCGCAGGCACTGCGCCAGCGAGTATGCCGCGGCCTTCGAGGCCGAGAAGGTGCCGTGCGGCGGGTAGTTGGAGAGCGCATAGACCGAGAGCAGGTTGACCCAGGCCGCCGCGTGCGTCTCTCCGTCGGCCGAGCGTCCCTTCAGCGCCGGGCCGAACTCCTGCGCCAGGCGCAGCAGGCCGAAGTAGTTGATGTCCATCTCCGCCTTGGCGACGTCGGTACCGCGCCGCGAGGCGATGCCGTAGGCGCGGTGGACCTCGGCGTTGTTGACGACGATGTCGACCTTGCCGCCGATTTCCCCCGCCAGCTCGGCCACCGAGCGGCCGTTGGTCAGGTCGAGCGGCACCAGCGTCACCTGCGGCAGCGCCGTGATGTCGTCGAGTCCCGGCAACTTCTTCCACGGCTCGGCATGGCCGACCCAGACGATCTCGGCGCCGGCCTTCACCAGCGCCTTGACCAGCGCCTGGCCGACCTCGGTCTTGCCGTCGGTGACGAGGATCTTCCTGAACTTGGGGTCGCTGGTCATTTCGCGCAGCATCTTGTCGTCGGCCATGTGTTCGCTCTCCTCGGGCGGGAATCCGATCAGCACCGCGGCGCCGGCGCGGTCGAGGCGCGCGCCGACACGGACGCGCACCGGCTTCGGGGTCACGGGCGACGCGACGTCGCCGTGCAGGTGGACGATCACCGTCGGCCCG
>DATCGH010000183.1:0-8451 GCA_036509055.1 Caldimonas sp. | reverse complement strand
GGCGGCCAACGGGCGCGCGAGTTCGAGCTCCGCCTGGAAGGCGCCAGCTACGAGGACATCGCCAACGCGGGCGGCGGCATCCGCTCGACCGTCGCCGCTACCCGGAGCGCGGGTGACGGCGCCCTCTTCTACGCCGCCCGCAAGCGCGCCCTGGCGCTGATGGCCGAAGGCGTGACCAGCCTCGAGATCAAGTCCGGCTACGGCCTCTCCGCGCTGCACGAGGCGCGGTGCCTGCGCATCGCCCGCCGGCTCGGCGAGGAGCTGCCGCTGACGGTGCGTACCACCTGCCTGTCGGCGCACGCCCTGCCGCCCGAGTTCGAAGGCCGGGCCGACGACTACATCGCCGCGGTCTGCGCCTGGCTGCCTTCGCTCCACGCCGAGCAGCTGGTCGACGCGGTCGATGCCTTTTGCGAGCGGATCGCCTTCTCGCCGGCGCAGACGCGGCGCGTGTTCGAAACCGCACACGCGCTCGGCCTGCCAGTGAAGCTGCATGCCGAGCAGCTGAGCGACAGCGGCGGCGCGGCGCTGGCCGCCGAGTTCGGCGCCCTCTCCTGCGAGCACCTCGAGTACCTGAGCGACGCCGGCGTAGCGGCGATGGCCAAGGCGGGCAGCGTCGCCGTGCTGCTGCCGGGCGCCTACTACTTCCTGCGCGAGACGAAGGCGCCGCCGGTCGCCGCGCTGCGCGCCGCCGGCGTGCCGATCGCCATCGCCACCGACCACAACCCGGGCTCGTCGCCGACCCTCTCGCCGCTGCTGATGCTGAACATGGCCTGCACCCTGTTCCGGCTCACGCCCGAGGAAGCCCTGCGCGGCATGACGGTCAATGCCGCCCGCGCCCTCGACCTGCGCGACCGCGGCATGCTGGTGGCCGGCCGGCGCGCCGATTTCGTCGCCTGGAACGTCGAGCATCCCAACGAGCTCTCCTACTGGTTCGGCCACAACCCGTGCGCCCGGGTCATCGCCGGCGGCAGGGAACGGGTCGCCGTCGAATGAACGAGCCGATCCTCACCCTGCAGCGCGGCTCGACGCCGCTCCTGATCAGCCTGCCGCACGTCGGCATCGAGATTCCGGCGGCGCTGAAGCCGCTGCTGGTCGAGCGGGCACTGGGTGTCGAGGACACCGACTGGCACCTCGAACGGCTCTACGCCTTCGCCCGCGAGGTCGGCGCCGGCATGCTGGTGCCGCGCCATTCGCGCTACCTGATCGACCTCAACCGGCCGCCCGAGAACACACCGATGTACGCCGGCGCGAACAACACCGAGCTCTGCCCGACGCGCTTCTTCAGCGGCGAGCCGCTCTACCGCGCGCCGCTCGCCGACGAGAAGGCCGAGATCGACCGGCGCCGCGTCGCCTACTGGCAGCCGTATCACGACGCACTCGACGCCGAGCTCGCCCGGTTAAAGGCGGAGCACGGCCATGCGATCCTGTGGGACGGACACAGCATCAAGTCCGAGCTGCCCTGGCTGTTCGAGGGCCGGCTGCGTGACCTGAATCTCGGCACTGCCGGAGGCACGAGCTGCGCGCCCAGCCTGCGCGCCGCACTGATCGCGGTGCTGGATCGGCAACGCGACTTCACGCACGTCACCGATGGTCGCTTCAAGGGCGGGCACATCACCCGTCACTACGGCCGGCCGCTACAGGGCATCCACGCGATCCAGCTCGAAATGTGCTGGTCGTGCTACATGGCCGAGGAGCCGCCCTACGTCATCGACCCGGCCCGGGCGAAGCGCCTGCAGCCGGTGCTGCACGACCTGCTGAAGGCCATGCTCGACTGGAAGGCCGATGCCTGACCCCCTGCTCCTCTGGGCGCCGAGCGCCTGGACGCCCGCAGGCTGGCGCGAGCGGGTCGTGCTGCGCGCCGGTGGCGACGGCCGCTGGACGGAGGTCACGCCCGGCATCGCGACGCCGCCACCCGACGCGCAAGTGCTGGACGGCCCGCTGCTGCCGAGCCTGGTGAACGCGCACAGCCACGCCTTCCAGCGCGCCTTCGCCGGCCACGCCGAGCGGCGCGATGCAGCGAGCGACGACTTCTGGTCGTGGCGGGACAGGATGTACCGCGTCGCCCAGCGCCTCTCGCCGGCGCAGCTGCGCGACGTCGCGGCACAGCTCTACGTCGAGCTGCTCAAGGGCGGCTACACCCAGGTCTGCGAGTTCCACTATCTGCAGCGCGACGTCGGCGGCCAGCCGTATGCCGACCCGCTGGCGATGTCGTGGGCGCTCGCCGAGGCCGCGGCCGAGACCGGCATCGGCCTGACGGTGCTGCCGGTGCTCTACGAGCGCGCCGGCTTCGGCACGCCGCTGCGCGACGACCAGCGCCGGTTTCGCGCCTCGGCCGAGGAAGTCTGGCAGGCGGCCGCGGCGATTGCGGCGGCGGGCCGGCCGCTGCTCGGCGCCGGCCTGGCGATCCATTCGCTGCGCGCCGCCCGCCCCGAGTCGATTGCCGAGCTCCGTCGGCTGGCCGAGGGCTTCACCGGGCCGATCCACATCCACGTCGCCGAGCAGACGGCGGAGGTGCGCGACTGCGTCGCCACCACCGGCGCGCGGCCGATCCAATGGCTGGCCCGCGGGCGCCTGCTCGATGCGCGCTGGCAGCTCGTTCACGCCACCCACAGCGACGCCGGCGAGATCGACGCGGTGGCACGGAGCGGCGCCGGCGTCGTGCTCTGCCCGAGCACCGAGGCGAACCTCGGCGACGGCCTTACCGACCTGCCCGGCTGGCTCGCCGCCGGCGTGCCGCTGACGATCGGCTCCGACAGCCACGTCACGCGCGACTGGCGCGAAGAGCTGCGCTGGCTGGAGTACGGCCAGCGCCTGGCGCGGCAACAGCGCAACGTCGCCGCCGCGCCGGAGTCCGGAGTGACGGCCAGCGCCGAACGCCTGTTCGCCCGCACCCTCGCCGGCAGCGCCGCCGCCGCCGGCGTGCCGAGCTGGGGCCTCGTGCCGGGGGCACGCGCCGACGCCCTGGTGGTCGACCGGCACGAAGACGCGCTGCTCGGCCTGCCGCCGTCGCACACCCTCGATGCGTTGCTGTTCTCGAGCCCCGGGCGCAGCTGGCGCAACGTGCTGGTCGCGGGCCGCTGGGTGATTCGCGACGGGGTCCATGCCGAGGCGGCGACCATCGCCGACCGTTTCGCGGCGACGATGCATGCGCTAGGCTGAGCAGGTCATGCCGGACCCGTCCCCTCCCCGCCTTCGCCATGGCGACATCCGCGACGCCGTGCGCGAGCTCTGCGGGCAGTTTCCCGACGCCTACTTCCGACAGATCGACGCCGAGCGGGCCTATCCCGAAGCCTTCGTCAAGGCACTCACCGACGCCGGCTGGCTCGCCGCGATGATCCCGCAGGACTACGGCGGCGCCGGCCTCGGCCTCGGCGAGGCGAGCGTGATCATGGAAGAGATCAACCGCAGCGGCGGCAACGCCGGCGCCTGCCATGGCCAGATGTACAACATGGGCACGCTGCTGCGCCATGGCTCCGAGGCGCAGAAGAAGGCCTACCTGCCGGGCATCGCCAGCGGCGGGCTGCGGCTGCAGTCGATGGCGGTCACCGAGCCGAGCACCGGCACCGACACCACAAAGATCAAGACCACCGCCGTGAAGAAGGACGGCCGCTGGGTCGTCAACGGCCAGAAGGTCTGGATCTCGCGGGTGCAGCACTCCGACCTGATGATCCTCCTGGCACGCACCACGCCGCTCGCCGAGGTGAAGCGCAAGTCGGAAGGCATGTCGATCTTCATCGTCGACCTGCGCGATGCGCTCGGCCGGGGCCTGACGGTGCGGCCGATCCCGAACATGGTGAACCACGAGACCAACGAGCTGTTCTTCGAGAACCTCGAGGTCCCGGCCGAGAACCTGATCGGCGAGGAAGGCCAGGGCTTTCGCTACATCCTCGACGGCCTCAACGCCGAGCGCACCCTGATCGCCGCCGAGTGCGTCGGCGACGGCCGCTGGTTCGTCGAGCGGGTCACGCGCTACGTCAAGGAACGCGTCGTCTTCGGCCGGCCGATCGGCCAGAACCAGGGCGTGCAGTTCCCGATCGCCGAGGCGCACATCGAGGTCGAGGCGGCCGACCTGATGCGCTGGCAGGCCTGCGATCTGTTCGACGCGCACCAGCCCTGCGGCGCCGAGGCCAACATGGCCAAGTACCTCGCCGCCAAGGCCTCGTGGGAGGCCGGCAACGCCTGCCTGCAGTTCCACGGCGGCTTCGGCTTCGCCGACGAATACGACGTCGAGCGCAAGTTCCGCGAGACCCGCCTCTACCAGGTGGCGCCGATCTCCACCAACCTGATCCTGTCGTACGTGGCCGAGCACGTGCTCGGCCTGCCGCGCTCGTTCTGATGCGGCCGCTCGAAGGCATCACCGTCCTGGCGCTCGAGCACGCGATCGCCGCGCCCTTCTGCACCCGCCAGCTCGCCGACCTCGGGGCCCGGGTGATCAAGCTCGAGCGTCCCGGAAGCGGCGACTTCGCCCGCGGCTACGACGAGCGCGTCGGCGGCCTGGCCTCGCACTTCGTCTGGACCAACCGCTCGAAGGAGAGCCTGACGGTCGACCTCAAGCATCCGCGGGCAGCCGAGGTGCTGGGCCGGCTGGTGGCGAAGGCCGACGTCCTGGTGCAGAACCTCGCGCCGGGCGCGGCCGCGCGCCTCGGCCTGTCGTTCGACGCCCTGCATCCCACGCATCCGGCGCTGATCGTCTGCGACATCTCCGGCTATGGCGACGACCCGGCGCGACCCGGCCCCTATCGCGACAGGAAGGCCTACGACCTCCTGATCCAGAGCGAATCGGGATTCCTCTCCGTGACCGGCACCCCCGAGGAGCCTGCGAAGGCCGGCTGCTCGATCGCCGACATCGCCGCCGGCATGTACGCCTACAGCAACATCCTCGCGGCCCTGATCGCCCGGGGCAAGACGGGGCTCGGCCGGCGGATCGACGTCTCGATGTTGGAAAGCATGGTCGAGTGGATGGGTTACCCGATGTACTACGCCTACGGCGGCGCCGCCCCGCCGCCGCGCGCCGGCGCGGCGCATGCGACGATCTATCCCTACGGTCCCTTCCCCGCCGGCGACGGCGGGACGGTGATGCTCGGGCTGCAGAACGAGCGCGAGTGGCGCGCATTCTGCGACAAGGTCCTGGAGCAGCCGGCCCTCGCGGACGACCCGCGCTTCTCCACCAACTCGAAGCGCGATGCCGCCCGCGCCGAGCTGCGCGCCCTGATCGTCGCCGCCTTCGCCGACCTCGACGCGAGCGAGGTGCTGGCGCGGCTCGACCGGGCGCTGATCGCCAACGCCCGGGTCAACGACATGGGCGACGTCTGGAGCCACGCCCAGCTGCGCGCCCGCGACCGCTGGGTCGACATCGCCACCTCCGCCGGGCCGGTGGCGGCCTTGCTGCCACCGGGCATGGCCGCGGCGGACGCGCCGCGCATGGACCCGGTGCCGGCGCTCGGCGAGCACACCGAGGCCCTCCTGCTCGAGCTGGGCTATCGGCCGGAGGACGTCGCCGCGCTGCGCGAGGCGCACGCCCTGTGAATCGAACGCCCATGAACGATCGTCCGACCGAAACGCTCGCCGGCTTCGCGGCCGAGTTGCGCTACGAAAGCATCCCCACGCCGGTCCTGCGCCGCTGCGAGGACCTCTTCCTCGACTGGCTGGGCTCGGCCCTGGCCGGCAAGGGCGCCCGGCCGGTGGAGGCGATCGCCCGGGTGGCGAAGCTGATGGGGCCGCAACAGGGCCCTGCGGAGATCCTGATCAGCCGCGGCCGCAGCACGCCCCTGTTCGCGGCGATGGTGAACGCAGCGGCCTCGCATTTCGCCGAGCAGGACGACGTGCACAACGGCTCGGTGTTCCATCCCGCGGCCGTCGTCTTTCCGCCGGCACTGGCGGTGGCGCAGGCCCTCGGCCGGTCGGGTCGCGAGCTGCTGGCGGCTTCGGTCGCCGGCTACGAAGTCGGCATCCGGGTCGGCGAATTCCTCGGCCGCTCGCACTACCGGACCTTCCACACCACCGGCACCGCCGGGACCGTCGCCGCCGCGGCCGCAGCGGGCCATCTGCTGCGGCTCCCGCCCGAGCGGATGCTGCATGCCTTCGGCTCGGCCGGCACCCAGGCGGCAGGCCTCTGGGAGTTCCTGCGCGACGCGGCCGACTCCAAGCAACTCCACACCGCCCACGCCGCCTCGAGCGGCCTGATGTCGGCCTATCTCGCGCACGAAGGGCTCACCGGGGCGCGCCGCATCCTCGAAGGGCCGCAGGGCCTCGCAGCGGGCATGTCGAGCGACGCCGATCCCGCCCGCCTGGTCGACCGCCTGGGCGAGCGCTGGGCCCTGGCCGAGACCTCGTTCAAGTTCCACGCCTCGTGCCGGCACACCCATCCGGCCGCCGACGCCTTGCAGCAGGTGATGCAGGCGCACGACTTGCGCGCCGAGCAGATCCGGCGCATCACCGCTCACGTGCACCAGGGCGCCATCGACGTGCTCGGGCCGGTGGTCGATCCGCGGACCGTCCACCATGCCAAATTCTCGATGGGCACCGTGCTCGGCCTGATCGCCTGCCGGGGCGCGGCCGGCCTGGGCGAATTCGAGGCCGGCTATCTCGACGCTGACGTCGTCGCCCTGCGCGAGCGTGTCGCCATGAAGGTCGACGCCGAGGTCGATGCCGCCTATCCGAACCGCTGGATCGGCAAGGTCACGGTCGAGACCGCCGACGGACGCACGCTTTCGGGTCGGGTCGACGAGCCCAAGGGCGACCCGGGCAACAGTCTCGACCGCGCCGAGATCGAGGCCAAGGCGCTGCGGCTCGCGGCGTTCTCTGGCGCGGCGAGCCCGGAGGAGATGCGAGGGCTGTTCGAGCGGGTCTGGACCTTGTCCGGAGCCCGCGAGGTCGGGCCGCTCCTGGCGGCCGCCTAGTCAGTGGATCCGCAGTCTGCCGACGATCCTCTCCGCATCCCGCGGCGCAAAGAAGTACGGATAGAAGGATCGCTCTCGCCGGCTCGATCGGCGCTGCCCGCCCAGCCTCGCGATTTCCGACGCGCAATGGGCGAGGTCGAGGCGCATCAGGACGGCCGGCGCGTTGACGACGGGATCGAGCCGCTCTTCGGCGACCCGGGAAAACCCGAGCATGCGCTCGTAGAAGCGCACATGACGCGGATTCACCTCGATCAGGACGTCGGTGCAACGATGCAGGTTGATCACGTAGATGCAGGCCACGTGGAAGATCGCTCCCAATATGGCCTGTGAACGCACCGATTCGTCGACCGCGAGCTTGGTGAACTCGCAGAGCTTGCGCCCCTGTGCCCGCAGTTGTCCCACCTCATCGGGATACAGGCCCCCGACATAGAGGCCATCGCGCGAATCCAGGGAGGCGGTGATCGTCGCGACCGTCGCGTCGTCGACGCAGGCGCACAAGGTCACCTGGCCGCTGGTGTGGCCTTCCAGCGGGCTGGCGGAATATCCGCGCCAGGCATATCGCCGCTCGATCAGCGAGCTCGCGCGAGAGCGCCAGCCGGCCTTGTCGGCGACCCGGATCATGAACCGGTTGTCGAATTCGTCGTACGACTCGGCGATGTCTTCGCCTGTCGAGTCGTGCTGAAAAGGACCCAGAACGAACGTTCGGTCGGCGTGGTCCCAGTGCCGATCACTGGCCACCGTAGGCTCTGACATTGATCTCCCTTTCTGCCCCTCGCGGCAGTGATGGTCTCGAGAGGCTTCGAGACTCAGCAGCCTCGGCACCCGCGGCCGAATTGTGCAGCGCACAACCCCCATTCCCCGGGGAACGGGGCCTCCCGTTACGCGTTGTTACCTCCGTTATTCGCACCGGCGTACGCACCCCGGGGGCTTATTCGCCGACCTTAAGATGTTCGACCAGATTCGTGATCGCCGCAACCCGTTCGAGGGATGCGGCTGGCCCTGATGGAGAGGTCGCGGGTCCCGACAGCGGTCGTCGCCCTCGCGCGGCACGAAACCTCATGAGCCTGGTCCTTGACGTTCTCGATCTCGCCCGATGGGCGCCCAGCGGCGACAACAGCCAGCCGTGGCGCTTCGAGATCGTCGGCGACGATCACGTGCGCGTGCACGCGTTCGACACGCGCCGGGATTGCGTGTACGACCTCGAGGGACACGCGAGCCAGCTCTCCGTCGGCGCCTTGCTGGAGACCATTCGGATCGCCGCCGCGGCCCACGGGCACGTGACGAGCATCGTCCGCCGACGCGAAGCTCCGGTGGAGGCGCCGGTCTTCGACGTTCGCTTCGAGCCGACGGCGGAACCTTCGCGCGACGACTTGCATCGCGCGATCCGCGACCGCAGTGTCATGCGCAAGCCGCTGAGCACTCGCTCGTTGAGCGCAAGCGACAAGCAGCGGCTGGAGAGTGCCGTCGGCGAAGGCCACCGCGTGCTCTGGTTCGAGAGCGCACCGGAGCGACTGCGGCTCGCGTGGCTGGCCGTGAAGAACGCCAAGATCCG
>DATCGH010000182.1:0-2331 GCA_036509055.1 Caldimonas sp. | reverse complement strand
GAGGCGCGATCGGGCCAGCGCCTCGGGGCTGACGCGGGCGTGCGTGTGGGCGGCGACGATCAGGTCGGTGCCTTCGGGGATCGCCTCCCCGGGGACGACCTTCGGGTTCGCCAGCACGTGCACCGGCAATCCCGCCGCCTTTGCGGCCAGCGCGAGACGGTCGTCCGCCGAGGGCACGATCACGCAGACGAACTCGACGCCCTGCTCGTGGCGCAGCGCATCGAGCACGGTCGCGCCGAAGTAGCGCGATCCCGCCAGGACACATTTCATCGAAAGACTCCCTTTCCGCCCAAAACCTCTATTTTGTCTTCAGCGGAGATGCCGGCCCTCGTCGAGCCGGGCGCCACCGCGCCGACCCGCGGCCGGCGATGGCGAGGCGGTGTGGAAATCGCCTGCCTGCGCGCGTACGATGGGCGCCCCGCCCCGGCAGGAACGGTGCCGGCGGCAACCTGCTCTTTTCTGCAACCCGGAAGGAGACTCTCATGGCGTACCACCTCGAGGGACGGCTGCTCGAAGTCTGCAACTGCCGCGTCCTCTGTCCTTGCTGGATCGGCGAGGACCCGGATTACAAGACCTGCGACACGATCGTCGCCTGGCATTTCGACAAGGGTTCGGTGGACGGCGTGGACGTGGCCGGTCGCACGCTGGCGATGATCGCGCACGTGCCGGGCAACATCCTGCTCGGCAACTGGACCGCGGCGGTCTATCTCGACGACGGCGCGTCGCCGGCGCAGGAGAAGGCGCTGCTCGACGTCTACACGGGGCAGAAGGGCGGTCCGGTCGCCGATCTGGCCAAGCTGGTCGGCAAGGTCGTCTCGGTGCAGAAGGTGCCGATCACCTTCACCGTGCAGGGCGGAAGCGGCACGATCAAGGTCGGGGATGCCGGATTCGCCCAGCTCGAGCCGTACAAGAGCGCATCCGGCGCGACGACCACGCTGACCGACACCGTCTTCTCGACGGTCCCCGGCGCCCCGGTCTTCGTCGGCAAGGCCACGGAATACCGCTCGAAGAACCACGCCGGCCTGGGCAAGGACATCGACATCAAGGGACACAACGCGCTGCAGAGCACTTTCGTGTTCGACGCGTAGGGCAGGGGGCATCCCGAGGTCATGCCGGCGCTCCGGGAAGCGTCGCTCGCAGCGCCGCGCGAGCCCCGGCGCGATCTCGCGCTGGCGGTGCTGCTGGGCGGCCTGTCGGTGGTCGCGTGGGCGGCGCTGTGGGCGTGGAGCGCCAGCCCCTATGCCCGCTACGCCGCGCACGACGGCTGGCTCGACTCGGCGGCGTTCGCGGCCCTGTGCCGCTCGGTGCCGGCCGGATCGGTCGTCGTGCCGGCCGCGCTGTACGCGCTGGCGTGGGTGCTGATGATCGCGGCGATGATGCTGCCGACCACGTATCCGGTCCTCGGCATCTTCCGCGTGATGACGCGCTCCCGTGCCGACGCCGGGCGCCTGCTGGGCCTGATCCTCGCCGGCTTCTTCTGCGCCTGGTTCGCCTTCGGCCTGATCGCCCATGCCCTGGACGGCGCCGCGGCCTGGCTCGGCGGCCGCAACCTCTGGCTGGCCGAGCACGGCTGGGTGGCGGGCGTCGCGGTGCTCGCGTCGGCCGGCCTGTTCCAGTTCAGCGCCCTGAAGTACCGCTGCCTGGATCAATGTCGCACGCCGCTGGCCTTCGTTGCCTCGCGCTGGCACGGGCGGGCGCCGGCGCGCGAGGCGTTTCGCATCGGCATCGACCATGGCGTCTTCTGCGTCGGCTGCTGCTGGGCGCTGATGCTCTGCATGTTCGTGGTCGGCACCGGCAGCCTGGGATGGATGCTGGCGCTCGCCGCGCTGATGGCCGCGGAAAAGAACCTCCCGGGCGGGGCCATGCTGAGGCTGCCGATCGGCTTGGGACTCCTGGTCGCGGCGGTCCTGGTCCTCGTCGCCCACGTCTGAGGGCAGTCGTCCCGCTCGCACGGCGCGGCGCGGATGGGTGTCGTGGTCAGGCTTGACGTCGGCTGCGACTCCGAAGTGTCGCTCTCGCGCGTTCAAGCGGGTGGGTCGGGCAGTCGCCGGCCGCGTTGCGACGAACGCAGCGCCGGCGACCCGAAGCGGCCGTGGCGGCCTAACTGCCACCCCGAGCGTCCGCTGTCACCGCGGAACGGGCCGCGTGACCCGCAAGCGGAGCGTGCATTCCCCCTTGTGGGCCACGGCGACGCGGTGGTAGCTTGCCCGCTCTCCGAACAATGGACAAAAGCAGATGAATCGTTCGATCCGAATCGCCGCCCTGGCCCTCTTCAGCGCAGCGCTGTCGCTGCCCGTTCTCGCCCAGACCGTGAAGGTGACGCCGCTCGGC
>DATCGH010000181.1:0-8220 GCA_036509055.1 Caldimonas sp. | reverse complement strand
GCATCTTCAGCCGCTTGTGGCAGAAGCGCGTGAGCGTGGCGGCACCCAGGCCGAGCTGCAGCGCATGGCCGCGGGTCACCTCGGCTTCGTCGCGGAACAGCATCCAGACCATCATCCGCTGCACGTAGTCGAGCTCGATCTCGTCCGGCGCCTCGACCCGCATCGCGCCCTGGATCCAGGGCGTCTCGAAGTGCATGTAGCGCACGCCCCCGCCTTCCATGATGTTCACCTCCGGCAGCTTCGGCGGTGCGGGGCCGCTCACGCCGGGAGCTCCTCGGTGCACTCGGCGAGGCGGGGCAGCGCCGCGAACGCGTTGGCGGTGGTGGTGGCGGCCAGCGCCTCGGTCGCGACGCCGCGCAGCCCGGCCAGCTCGGCGCCGATGCGCGGCAGCTCGGCGGAGACGTTGCGCATCGTCGCCCCGGCGGCCCGCGCCTCGGCGGTCCGATAAAGCCATTGCGGCGCGATGTCCGGGGCATCGGTCTCCATGACGATCGCCTCCAGCGGCACCGCGCCGGCCACCCGGCGGATGCGCAGCGCCCGGTCGAAGGTGAGCGCGCCGCCGAAGCCGAGCTTGAATCCCAGGGCGATGAAGGCGCCGGCCTGCTGCTCGCTGCCGTTGAAGGCGTGGGCGATGCCGCCGCGCACCGGCCGCGTGCGCAGCTGCTTGAGGACGCTGTCGACCGCCCGGCGGACGTGCAGCAGCACCGGCAGGTCGAACTCGCGGGCGAGCGCGAGCTGGGCCGCGAAGATCCCGGCCTGGTGTTCGCGGTCGAGGCCGGCGACGAAGTGGTCGAGGCCGATCTCGCCGACCGCCACGAGGCGGGGGTCGTCGCGGTTCGCCTCGAGCGCCGCGCGCAGCGCCGCCAGGTCGGCCTCGCCGGCAGCGGCGGTGCACATCGGATGGATGCCGAGGGCGTAGGCCAGGCGATGGCGATGCGCCAGCTCGCGGACCCGGGCGAAGTTGCCGGCGTCGACCGCCGGCAGGACGATCGTCGTCACTCCGGCGGCCCGGGCGGCGGCGACGACGGCGTCCCGGTCGGCGTCGAAGTCGGCCGCGTCGAGGTGGCAATGCGTGTCGATCCACACGCCGGCAATGATGCATCGGCCCGGCGCGATGACAGGTCATGGGCAGCGTGCTACCGTATTGGCGACAGACGGCCCGCGTCTTGCGTGTGCCGCACGGTTGCCGGATGCCAACCATGAAGAAAACGCCGCTCTACAGCCGTTCGCGGCGCCCCGCCGAAACGCCGGAGGCGGCTGCGGCCGCGGTCATGCCCGCGGCGGCCCCGGCGCCCACCCGGCGCGGCCGGCTGGCGGCCCTGCTGGCTCGCCACGAGCGCAAGGTCTGGGCGCTGGCGCTGGCGGTCCTGGCGCTCGGCATGTGGTACGGCAACCCGGCCCTGTCGATGAAGGCGCCGCTGACGATCGAGCAGATCGACGCGGCCATGCGCCAGTCGATCGAGGACAAGCCGCTGCTCTCGCCGGCGACCCGCGCCTACGAGGCGATCTTCCCCTCGGTCGTCCGCGTGGTCGGGCTCATGACCGAGGGCGACGACGGCAGCGACGACAAGGAGCACGGCGTGGTCGAGCGCGGCGTCGGCACCGGCGTCGTCATCATCGACAACGGCACCATCCTCACCAACCTGCACGTCGTCAGCGGCGCAAAGAAGATCCGCGTCACCTTCTTCGACGGCTCGCAGTCCGATGCCGCCATCGTCAACACCCAGCCGGAGAACGATCTCGCCGTCCTCAGGGCACGCACCATCCCCGACGACTTCGTCGCGGCGACGATGCGCTCGACCGCCGACCTCTCCCCGGGCGACCAGGTGATCGCCGTCGGCTTCCCGTTCGGCATCGGCCCGTCGGTTTCCTCGGGCGTCGTCTCCGGGCTGAAGCGCCAGTTCCGCTCCCCCGACGGCCAGCAACTGCTCACCAACCTGATCCAGTTCGACGCCGCCGCCAACCCCGGCAACTCGGGCGGCCCGCTGGTGACGATGGACGGCGAGGTGGTCGGCATCGTCACCGCGATCCTCAACCCCAACCGACAGCGCGTCTTCATTGGCATCGGCTTCGCCGTGCCGATCGAGAACGCCGCCGCCGCCGCCGGCATGCCGCCGTTCTGACCCTTTCCCAGCCCACTCCAATGACCGACTCGACCACCGTCTCCAGCGAAGCCTCCGGCCTGATGGAGCGCGTGCTCTACGAGGTCAAGCGGGTGGTCGTCGGCCAGGACCACTTCCTCGAGCGGGTGATGGTGGCGATGCTCGCCCAGGGCCACCTCCTGGTCGAGGGCGTCCCCGGGCTGGCCAAGACGCTCACCGTGAAGACGCTGGCGCAGACCCTGCGCGGCACCTTCAAGCGGATCCAGTTCACGCCCGACCTGGTGCCGGCCGACCTGGTCGGCACGCGCATCTTCAATCCGCGCACCGGCGAGTTCTCGACCTCGCTCGGCCCGGTGTTCACCCACCTGCTGCTCGCCGACGAGATCAACCGCGCGCCCGCCAAGGTGCAGAGCGCCCTGCTCGAGGTGATGCAGGAGCGCCAGGTGACGATCGCCGGCGAGACCCACAAGGTGCCCGAGCCGTTCCTGGTGATGGCGACGCAGAACCCGATCGAGACCGAGGGCACCTACCCGCTGCCCGAGGCCCAGGTCGACCGCTTCATGATGAAGGTGCTGGTCGACTACCCGACCGAGGACGAGGAGTTCGTGATCGCCCAGCGCGTCACCGGCACGCCCGCCGTCCTGAGCCCGATCGCCAGCATGGGCCAGCTCTCCGAGCTGCAGCAGGAGTGCCGCAAGGTCTATGTCGACCCGTCGCTGATGAAGTACGCGGTCCGCCTGGTCAGCGCCACCCGCCGTCCCGGCAGCTACGACCTCGCCGACATCGCCAAGTACCTGACCTTCGGCGCCAGCCCGCGCGCCACCATCGGCCTGATCGAAGGGGCCCGGGCGCTGGCCTTCATGCGCGGGCGCAACTACGCGCTGCCCGAGGACATGACCGGCCTGGTCGGCGACGTCATGCGGCACCGCCTGGTCCTTTCCTACGAGGCGCTGGCCGAAGGGCTGGATGCCGACGCGATCATCCAGCGCGTCATGAAGCGCATTCCGGTGCCGGACAAGCCGCTGGCGCCCGAGGCCGGCCATGGCAAGGGTTGAAGAGGCACCCGTCGGCGGCCTGGCCGACGACCGCAATGCCGAGGCGCTGCTCAAGCGCCTCGAGTGGACGGTGCTGCGCCGGCTCGACGGCCTGCTCCAGGGCGACTACCGCACCCTGATGCGCGGCGCCGGCCTCGACCTGGCCGACCTGCGCGAGTACCAGCATCACGACGACGTCCGCCACATCGACTGGAACGTCACGGCGCGGCTGCAGCAGCCCTACGTGCGCCAGTTCACCGAAGACCGCGAGCTCTCCGCCTGGTTCCTGATCGACCTCTCGGCCAGCGTCGACTTCGGCTCCAACCGCTTCACCAAGCGGCGCATCGCCCGCGACTTCGTCGCCGTGCTGGCGCGACTCCTCACCCGCCACGGCAACCGGGTCGGCGCCCTGCTCTACGGCACCGAGGTCGACACCGTCGTGCCGGCGCGCGGCGGCCGCCTTCATGTGCTGGAGCTGCTGCGGCGAATGGCGATCCGGCCGGCCGAATCGGCGGCCGGGTCGACCGACCTGCGCGACCTGCTGACCACCGGCCAGCGGCAGATCAAGCGCCGCTCGAGCGTCTTCGTGGTCTCGGATTTCATCAGCGCGCCCGGCTGGGAGCAGGCGCTCGGCCAGCTGGCGCTGCGCCACGAGGTGACCGCGGTGCGCCTGTTCGACGCGCTGGAGATGGACCTGCCGGACCTCGGCCTGATCACGATGCGCGATGCCGAGACCGGCGAGCAGCTGCTGGTCGACACCCACAACGCGGGCTTCCGCAAGCGCTTCAAGGCCGCCGCCGAGCGGCGCGAGACGGCCTTGCGCGAAGGCCTCGCCCGGGCCGGCGTCGACACCCTCGAGCTCGCCACCGACGACGACCTGGTCGACGCCATCCTGCGCTTCGCCGATCTGAAGAAGCAGCGCAGCCGGCTCGCCAACTGGAGCGGCGGCCGCTTCGGCGCGCCGTCGCACGTGAGGCCTGCAGCATGAGCCGCCGGGTCGCTTTTCAGGCCGATGCCGGAGCGCCTGGCGAGAAGGGTTGCCAATGAGCTCGACCTCCGGCACGCCGTTCATGACCTTTCTCTGGCCCACCATGCTGTGGGCGATGCTGGCCGTGCCCGTGCTGGTCGGCCTCTACGTCTTTCTTATCACCCGGCGCAAGAAGACGACCCTGCGCTACGCCAGCCTGGGCCTGGTGCGCGAGGCGATGGGCCGCGGCGGCGCCTGGCGGCGCCATGTGCCGCCGGTGCTGCTGCTGCTGGCGGTGAGCACCCTGCTGTTCGCCTCGTCCCGCCCGGCGGCGCTGATCACCTTGCCTTCGGCGCAGGAGACCATCGTCCTGGCGATGGATGTCTCCGGCAGCATGCGCGCCGAGGACGTCAAGCCGAATCGCCTCGTCGCCGCGCAGGAGGCGGCCAAGAGCTTCGTCGCCGAGCTGCCGCGCAACGTCAAGGTCGCGGTCGTGTCGTTCGCCGGCACCGCCGCGGTCGTGCAGGCGCCGACCCTGAGCCGCGACGACGTCAACGCCTCGATCGATCGCTTCCAACTGCAGCGCGGCACGGCCATCGGCAGCGGCATCGTCCTGTCGCTCGCCACCCTCTTCCCGGAAGCGGGCATCGACCTGTCGCAGATCACCGGCGCCCGGCCGATGCCGCCCGGGCCGAACGACAAGCCCAAGCCCGACTTCACCCCGGTCGCGCCCGGCTCGTACTCGTCGGCGGCGATCATCCTGCTCACCGACGGCCAGCGCACCACCGGCCCCGATTCGCTCGAGGCGGCGAAGATGGCGGCCGACCGGGGCGTGCGCATCTACACCGTGGGCATCGGCACCAAGGAAGGCGAGACGATCGGCTTCGAAGGCTGGTCGATGCGGGTCCGGCTCGACGAGGACACGCTGAAGGCCATCGCCAAGCTCACCGTTGCCGACTACTTCTACGCCGGCACCGCCGCCGACCTGAAGAAGGTCTACCAGGGGCTCAGCACGCGGCTGATCGTCGAGCGGAAGGAAACCGAGATCAGCGCCCTGCTGGCCACCATCGGCGCCCTGCTGGTGGTGCTCGCCGCCGGCCTCTCGGTCTGGTGGTTCGGGCGCATCGCCTGAGCGACCGCTGGCGCCGGCCGGCGCAACCTTTCGTCACCTGCCGGCCGTACGTCCGGTTACCGGGCTGACGCGATCGATACGATCGCCCGCTCGAGTCCGACATAAATCTGCCGAAGCACAGTTCGTACCGATTCGGTCCGTGACGAGATCCTCGTTCGGGACCGCGGGATGTGCGGCGCGGGCTTCGCGGCGAAGCCTGCTCATACGGAGGCCATTGGATGAGCACCTATCGTTTGTACAAGTCGCCTCAAGGCGAGATCGTCCGCGTGAAGATGGGCTTCTCGTGGCAGGCATTCTTCGTCGGCTCGCTCAAGGCGATCGTCCGCCGCACCTGGCTGCTGGCCGTGATCGGCCTGCTGCTCTACGTGGTGACGGCGTTCTACAACGGCGCGCCGACCGCGACCTCGCGCACTGCCGCGCTGCTGCTGGTGCTGCTCGGCTTCTACGGCGTCTACATGCTGTTCTGCGGCGTCAACGGCAATCGCTGGCTCGGCGATTCGCTGCGCCGGCGCGGCTTCACCCTGGTCGGCGAAGAGCGCCGCTGAGGCAGCTGCGGTCAGCCGAACCGACCGTGCAGGAACCAGCCGCTCGCACTGCCCTCCTCCTCGTTGGCGCCGCGCGATAGCGGCAACCGCTCGCGGTAGATCCAGACCAGCGCGCCCTCGGCCGTGGCGGCGATGAAGTAGTCGCGGCCAGCCAGGCCCGCGTCCCACCAGCCCGCTTCGATCCGCTCCGGTCCCGAGAGCAGTTGCAACGGCCGGCCGTCGAGCAGCGGCCGCGCGGCGCGCTCGGGCAGCGGCTCGGCCGCCTGCAGCCAGACCGGGCGCGCCGCCGGCCCGGCACCCGACGGCGGCGCTTGCGGGTCGGCAGCGCCGGCGGCCGCCGGCGATCGCTGCCGCTTCCTCCCGCCGCGGCCGCCCGCCGCCGAGCCGGCACCGACCGCCCGCGCCTCGCACAAGGCGCTGGCCCGCTCCGGACGATGGTCTTCGAGCGCCACCAGGCGCTGCACCTGGCCGGGGCCGAGCCGGGCCTGCAGGCGCTCGATCAGGCGGGTGAGGCCCTCGTGCTCACTCTGCGAGGTGGCGAACAGCTCGGTGTTGGGCGGCGCCCGCCGGGTGATGTCTTCGGCCTGGAGGCGAAGCTCCAGGGTCGGCGCCGGCAGCCGCAAGCGGGCCAGCTGCTCGCGCAGCAGCAGCAGCAGGTGGGCGCTGTCGCGCGACGGCTCGGCCAGGGCGATCTCGAGCGCCGTCGCCTGCGGCGTACGGTCGCTCTGCCAGCGCGCCTCGTGGTGCATCAGCAGCCGAAAGCGCCGCACGAACGCATGCTGCGCCGCCAGCCAGGCGATCAGGCGCTCGAGCAGCACCGCCGCGCCGTGCAGCACCTGCTCGGTGGTGTCGGCGCGGGCGAACAGCTCGAGCCGGCTCTCGAACGACGGCGGCAGGACGATGGCCTCGCGCGGGTCGGGGCGGCGGCCGAAGGCGCGGTCGAGCTCGACCAGCAGGCCCTCGCCGAAGCGCCGCGCCAGACCGGCGCGCGGCAGGTTGAGCAGGTCGTCGAGACTGCGCAGGCCCATGCCTTGCAAGGCTTCCCAGTGCTCGCGGCCGGGGCCCAGCAGCCAGACCGGCGCCGCCTGGAGGGCGAGGCGGGTCGCGGCGAGGTCGGTGCATTGCGGCGGCGGCTCGACCCGCGACAGGATCGCCGCGCCTTGCGCCGTCGCCGCGCAGGCGGTGTGCAGGCGGTGGCCGAGCGGACGGAGCGCCGCGCCGATCGCCTGGCGCAGCCGCTCCAGGCCGCCGAAGTAGCGCAGGCTCGCCTGCACTTCGAGCAGCACCGTGTCGGCGGCGGCGCCCGGCGGGAGCGCCGGCTGCGGGGAGACGCTGGGCGTGAACGCCAGCGCCGCATGCGCCACCGGCAGCAAGCTCAGGGCATCGCGGTTCGGGTCGGCCTGGCCGAGGACGATCTGCGGCGCCAGCGCCAGGGCGGTCGCGCGCTTCAGCCCTGGCTTGACGCCGAGCGAAAGCGCCGCGGCATTGGCGCTGACGATGCGATGCGCCTCGAGCAGGGCGATCGGCCGCTCCGCCCCGCGCTCGTCGCCGCTCGCCGCCAGGGTGGCGGCGAACGACTCGAGCGAGAGCAGCGGCAGATGCAGGGCGATCCAGAGCACGGCGAGGCAGACGGAAGGCGTCGGCGAAGCAGACGGGAAGCGTCGGCGAGGCAGTGCAGCAACGGCGATCGCGAACGGGGACGGCCGGGACGCTCAGGCGAGATTGACGAAGACGGCCTCGCGCAGGCCGCGCACCGGCGGCTGCAGCGCGCGCTGCACCCGGCGCCGCGCCGCCTCCGAGAGCACCGGCGGCAAGGCGAGATGCAAGGGCGCTTCCAGCGGCGGGCCGCGCCGCTTCAGGATGGAAAGGCGCAGCCGGTCGGCACCGCCCGCCTGCAGCGACAACCGCAAGGGCGAGGCCGTCGGCCGTACCGCCGCCGCCAGCTCGCGCATCACGAAGGCGACGCCGTCGTGGTTGTGCGCGGCGAGCTGCAGACGGCGCAGGCGCTCGGTGCGCAGCCGCGGCGGCAGCCAGGCGAGCACCGCGCCGACATGGCCGCTCTTCAGCGCCTGCTCGAGCGCCCACAGACTGTCGCTGCCCGGAATCACGCGGGCCCGGGTGTTGACGAGGAGCAGCTGCTCGACCTCGAAACCGAGCCCGGCGAGCGCCGCGGCGGAAAGATCGGCCGGCGGGTCGAAGATCATCACCAGCCGCCCGGCGCGCTGCGCCGCGACCAGCGGCGGCGCGAGCAGGCGGATCTCGCCGATGCCCGGCTGGCGCAGCAGCAGTTCGCTGAGCACGCGGCGCGGCCAGCCGCCGTCGGGCAGCTCGGCATCGAGCGCGGCGAAGCCGCTCGCCACCGCACGGGCGGCGCTGCGGCCGAGCTGGTGGCCGAGCCAGAGTGCCGGATGCAGCGTTTCCGGCGCCCGGCGCGGCGTGG
>DATCGH010000180.1:0-4715 GCA_036509055.1 Caldimonas sp. | reverse complement strand
CTTCAAGTTCGCCCCGCCGACGCCGTTCAACCATTCGATCACCAACCAGCGCGCCTTTGCGGCCGTGTCGCTGCCGCTGCCGGAGATCAAGGCGATCGGCAAGGGGCTCGGGGCGTCGATCAACGACATGGTGCTGTGGCTTTGCAGCACGGCGCTGCGCGCCTACCTGAAGGACAGCCGCGAGCTGCCGGAGAAGTCGCTGGTCGCGTTCGTGCCGATCTCGCTGCGCCAGGAGGGCGACACGACCTCCAACAACCAGGTCGCCGGGACGATGATTGATCTCGGCACCGACGAGGCCGATCCGGCGGGGCGGCTGAAGGCGATCAAGCGCGGTACCGCGGCGATGAAGAAGCAGATGGGCACCTTCCGCGGCGTCATCCCGACCGACTTTCCCTCGCTCGGCTCGCCCTGGCTGATCAGCGGCCTGGCCTCGCTCTACGGGCGCTCGCGCATCGCCGACTGGCTGCGGGTCGCCAACGTCGCGATCTCCAACGTGCCAGGCTCGAAGGTGCCGGTGTACCTGGTGGGCGCAAGGATGACCGACTACTACCCGCTGTCGATCGTCGGCCACGGCGTCGCCCTCAACATCACGGTGCAGAGCCACGTCGACAAGATCTGCTTCGGCCTGATCGCCTGTCGCCGCGCCGTGCCCGACGTGCACGAGCTCGGCCAGCAGGTCGAGCGGGCGATGGCGCTGCTGCGCAAGCTGGTCGCGGCGCCGGCGTTGCCGGTTCAGGCGGCCGCGACTGCGGCCGCGGCCACCGAGCCGGCAGCGGCGTCGTCGACCGGCGCGACACCGGCCGAGGGCACCGCCCGGACGAAGCGCCCCCGCGCCGCGCCGCGCAAGACCCGGCGCCGGACCGCGCCTGCTGCATCGGCGGCGGCTACGCCGGCGGCGCCCGCCGCCAAGCGCAAGAGCCGCAACGGCGCGGCGCAGCGCGCGGCGCCATGAGGCTCGTCGCCGACGTCCTGGTGGCGCTGGTGGCGTTGCTCCATCTCTGGTTCCTGGTCCTGGAGATATTCCTCTGGGAAAAGCCGCTCGGCCTCAAGACGTTCCGCCAGACGCCCGAGGCGGCGGCCACCAGCAAGGTGCTCGCCGCCAACCAGGGGCTGTACAACGGCTTCCTCGCCGCCGGCCTGCTCTGGGGCCTGTGGCTGCGCGGCGCCGGCTTCGACATCAAGGTGTTCTTCCTCGGCTGCGTCATCGTCGCCGGCGTCTACGGCGCCGCCACCGTGGGCCGGAAGATCCTTTTCGTGCAGGCGCTGCCGGCGGCGATCGCGCTGGCGCTGCTGTTCGCTTCGGCCTAGGGCCCGTTCGCAGACGCCGACACGAGCGTCAGAGCAGCTCTTCGGCGACCAGGGGCTCGAGCAGGATCTGCTGCATCTGCAGCGTCCAGGTGTTGTCGGGCTCCTCGGTGGTGAAGCGCAGCTTGCCGTCGGGCCCTCTCGACCACCACTCGATCGTCTCGCCGTCGGCGGCGAGGCGCAGGCGGTAGACGCCGGCATGGTTGTGATCGGCGATCAGGTTGATGACCTGGTGGGCCATCGCCGGGCTCTCGATCAGCAGGCCCGACTCGGTGTTCGACCAGGCCGAGCGCGGATCGAAGTTCATCGAGCCGACGAACAGGCGCTGACTGTCGAACACCGCGACCTTGGCATGCAGGCGGCGGAACGTCAGGCCCCAGCTGCCGAGCACGCTGACGTCGCGCGCCAGCGTCGGGCTGACCTCGTAGAGCTCGATCCCGAGCTTCAGCATCTTCAGCCGGTAGCGGGCGTAGCGCCAGTGCACCAGCGGCTCGTCGGTCGCGCCGATGCCGTTGGTGACGACCCGGATGTGCACCTTGCGGTCGGTCACCTCGCGCAGCCGCTCCATCCCGACCTTGCCGGGAATGAAGTAGGGGGAGGCGATCAGCAACTCGCTCTTCGCGCTGGCGAGTTCCTCGAGGACGCTGCGGTTGACCGTGGACAGGGTGTCGCCGGGGTTGCGCAGCGCGCCCTTGTTCGGCGTGTCGGCGAGGACGGCCGCGACCGCGAATTCCATGGCGATGCGGCCGGCCGTGAACTCGAAGTCGACCGAAGCGCGACCGAGCGGATCGGTCGTGGCGGGCAGGAACTCGGGAGGTGCGGCGAGCACGAGCTGGTCGAAGCGTTGCGCGTTGGCGGCCGCGGCGATGCTCGGGGCGAGGGCCTGGATGACCGGCACGATCGGGTAGGCGAGGGCGCTGTTCCAGTAGCGGTCGAACACCTGCGACAGCTCGCGCACGATCGGCCCCGACGAAATCACGTCCATGTCGATGAAGTTGGCCTCGGTGCTGCGCATGAAGTACTCGTCGGCCAGGTTGCGGCCGCCGGACACCGAGAAGCGGTTGTCGGCAATGAACAGCTTGTTGTGCATCCTGAGGTTGATGCGGCTGAACTCGTGCGCCGACGAGACGATGCGGCCGAGGACCGAGCCGCCGCGCGAGGGCAAAGGATTGAACAGTCGCACCTCGACGTTGGGAATCGCGGCGAAGCTGCAGAACAGCTCGTCCTCGCTGCCGGTGTAGAGGTCGTCGACGAGCAGGCGAACGCGCACGCCGCGCCGGGCGGCGTCGCGCAGCTCGCGCAGGAACTGCAGGCCGATGCTGTCGTTGGCCAGGTGGTAGTACTGGGCGTCGAGCGAGCGCTCGGCCCGCCGCGCCAGCGCCAGCCGGGCATCGAAGGCGAAGTCGCCGGTGGGCAGCAACCGGAAGCCCGATTCCCCGGGGCCGGCCTGCTCCAGGCTGGCCGCCGCCAGCGTGCCGAGGCCGGTGTCGGCGGTGCCGCTCAATGCCGTGCTCGCGGGCCGCTCGGGCAGCGGCGGCAGGCTGGAGCAGCCGGCGAGCGCCGCGACCAGCAGGATCCCTGCGGCCGGAAAGAACCGAAAGAGGCGGGGTCGGCTCACGCGATGTCGCCACCGGTGCGAAAGGCCGGCGTCGGCGGAGTCTAGGAGGCCGACGCGCGCTGCGAAACTGGCCCTTGGTGCAGTCGGCGGCCGGGGCGCGTGCCGCGGCTTGTATGTTTCAGGCCGGACCAGCGCGGTAGAGTTTGACCGCCGATGAGGCGGCCAGACCGGCCCGTGCAGTTTGGTAGCGGCTGGGGTGATCGAGCCCGTTTCTGAGTACACAACGCACGGCCGCCGTGCTGGTCTTC
The DNA here is from genome assembly GCA_036509055.1 of Caldimonas sp. GTDB lineage: Bacteria > Pseudomonadota > Gammaproteobacteria > Burkholderiales > Burkholderiaceae_C > Schlegelella_A. Next base: position 1,544 of record DATCGH010000180.1, on the reverse strand, counting down.
CTGAAGCCCGAACGGTTACGCGCTGCGGCTTGACCGACAGCGCATTCACAAGCAGGGGATCCGAAGACCATGTCTGCTTCCTCAGTGGTGGTGGGCATCGACGTGGCCAAGGTGCACGTGGATGTCCGGGTGCTGGGCGCCCAGCTCGAGGCTGAGCGATTCGACAACGAGCCTGATGCTCATTCGGCGCTGGCGGCGGCCTTGAAGCCGCTGGGCGTGGCGCTGGTGGTGATGGAGGCCACCGGCGGCTACGAGGCGGCGCTGGCCTGCGCGCTGCAGGCTGCGGGTTTGCCCGTGGCGGTGGTCAACCCGCGTCAGGCACGCGACTTCGCCAAGTCCATGGGCCAGCTGGCCAAGACCGATCGCATCGATGCCCGCATGTTGGCCGAGCTCGGGGCGACGCTGGCCCGCCGCGACGATTTGGCCGACTTCATCCGCCCTCTGGCCGATGCCCAGCAGCAGGCACTGGCGGCGATGGTGACCCGAAGGCGCCAGCTCGTGACGATGCTGCTGTCGGAGCGCCAGCGGCTGCAACTGGCCATTGCCGTCGTGCGCCCCAGCATCGAGGCCATGATCGAGGCGATCCGCAAGCAACTCGACGAGGTGGAAGCGCAGATGGTCGGCCACGTCCAGGCGCACTACGCCGAGCTGGACAGGCTGCTGCGCTCGGCCAGCGGCATCGGTCCAGTGGCGAGCGCCACCTTGATCGCCGAGCTGCCCGAACTCGGCAAGCTCAACCGCCGCGAGATCGCCGCCCTGGTGGGCGTGGCGCCTATGGCCAATGATTCGGGCAGCTCCAAGGGACGAAGACGCGTGCAGGGTGGGCGCTTCGAGATCCGCCGTGTCCTCTACATGGCAACACTCACCGCTACCAGGCACAACCCCGCCATCAAGACCTTCTACGACCGCCTCCTGGCCGCCGGCAAGCTGCCCAAGGTCGCACTCATCGCCTGCATGCGCAAGCTCCTCACCATCCTCAACGCCATGGTCAAGACCAAGCAACCCTGGAACAAATCGATTCACGGCGCTTGACTCGAAAGACGGTTACTCAGAACTCGATCCGCCCCCGGCCGCAGCGCTTGGCGCGATAGAGTGCCGCGTCGGCCGTCTCCACCAGCGCCGAGCCGTCGGTTCCGGCGGCGGCGACCTGGCTGGCGGCGCCGATCGAGATCGTCAGCCAGGCCGAGGTGGCCGAGGCGCGGTGCTCGATCTTCGCGTCGGCGATGATCTGCATGCAGCGCTCTGCGGCGCGGCGCGTGTCCTCGAGGTCGGCGCCGGGCAGCAGCAGGGCGAACTCTTCGCCGCCGTAGCGCGCCACCAGCTCGCCGCCGCGGCGCATCGACTCTCCGACCATCCGCGCCACCTGGCGCAGGCAGACGTCGCCGGCGGGATGGCCGTAGTGGTCGTTGTATTCCTTGAAGTGGTCGATGTCGATCATCAGCAGGCCGACAGGCTCGCCGCGGCGCGACGCCCGGGCCCACTCGGTCTTCAGCGTCTGGTCGAACATCCGCCGGTTGCCGACCTCGGTCAGCGCATCGGTGGTC
>DATCGH010000179.1:0-3601 GCA_036509055.1 Caldimonas sp. | reverse complement strand
TCGATCGCCTGGGCCGCGGTGAGGACGACCAGCGGAAGCGCGGCAAAGAGACTGATCCACCGACGCCGCACCCTGTCCTCCTTCGACCCGTGTGCCGCGATGCTACGGGGTCCCGCTTCGCCCCATGCCCGCCTCGCGCGCCAGCACGATCGCCTGCGGCCGGTTCTCGACCTCGAGCCGGTCGAAGATCGCCGAGACCTGGTTGCGCACCGTCTTTTCGGTGAGGCCAAGCGCGGCGGCGATCTGGGCGTTGTCACGGCCCTGGGCGATGAGCTCGAGGACCTCGCACTGGCGCTTCGACAGCGCCTCGAACGCACCGCCCGCCGAGCGCCCCGCGCCGGCGGCGGGCAGGAAGGCGCGCACCGCCTCGAGCCAGTGACGCCAGCCGGGCTCGCCCTCGAGCAGCAGGTGGTTGCTGCTCTCGATCGGCACGAACCGGGCGCCGGGGATGGCGCTGGCGAGCAGCCGCCCTTCGTCGAACGGCACGCGCACGTCGTGCCGGCTGTGCAGCACCAGCGTCGGGCAGCGCACCTCGGGCAGCAGCGCCATGACGTCGATGGCGTTGAACTCGCGCATGAAGCGGGCCGCGGTCAGCGGTGCGGTCGAGATCCGCTCCATCTCGTTGAACCAGCGGTGCTGCTCGGGCGTGCCGCCGGGGATGAACTGGCTGGTGAAGAACTGGCGAAACGACGGATCGTCCTTGCCCCAGCCGAGCTCGGCCAGGCGGCACATGGTCTCGGCCTCGTCGTGCATCTCCGGCGTGTTCGCCCGGACCAGCCGGCCGCGCGCATAGGCGCCGTGCAGCACCAGGTGGCTGACCCGCTCCGGATGGGCGACGGCATAGGCGATCGCCACCGCCCCGCCCTGCGAGAGGCCGAGGAGGGCGAAGCGCGGGGCGGCGATCGCGTCGGCCACCGCCTCGAGATCGCGGACCCAGCTCGCGAAGCCGAGATCGGCGACGTCGCGATCGGAAAGGCCGCAGCCGCGTTCGTCGTAGCGGACGAAACGGCCGCGCGCCGACATCTCGCGCAGCAGATGCCGCCAGACCGGGCTCTCGCCATCGACCTCGAGGTGCGACAGCCAGGTCGCGGCCTTGATGATCGTCGGCTCGCCGCGGCCGCTCACCGCATAGGCGAGCCGGACGCCGTCAGGGCTGCTGGCGAAGCGGATCTGCTGCTGGGGGGCCGCCATCGAAGGGCTCCGGGGCCGGGAAAAGCGATCGATCGGGGCCGAGCTTAGTCGAACCGGGACATGCGTCCCGCATCGGCTCCACCCGAAGAGGGAGAGCGAGGGACACGGGGCTCTCGTGCGCCGGTGCGCCGGCTCGAACAATCAGCGTCAACGTTCATCGTTCGGAGGCTTCCATGCTTCGCACCACCGTTCTCACCTTCGTCCTCGCGACCGTCGCCGCCTTCGGCCAGCCCACGCTTGCCCAGAGCGTCGCCGCCGACGGGCTGCTGCGCGACCCGGCCGGCCGCGCCCTCTACGTCTTCGACCGCGACCATCCCTGGGGCGCGAGCAACTGCTACGAACGCTGTGCCGAAACCTGGCCGGCGTTCGTGGCGAGGATCGGCGCCGAGGTCAAGGGCGAGCTCAGCGTGCACGCCCGAACCGACGGGCAGATGCAGTGGGGCTGGAACGGCAAGCCGCTCTACTACTTCGCCGGCGACCACGACCCCGGCGATGCCGAGGGCGACGGGCTCGGCGGCGTCTGGCATGCGGTGCGGGCGACGGCGACGGAGGCGGAGCGTTCCGTCCAGGTCGCACCGGAGATCCCGCCCTGGCAACGCTTCTGACGGTCGCGGGCCGGCCGCGGCCTCGGGCTCAGCCGGCCGCCGCCGCCCACGCGCGTCGGCGCAGCTCGGGGCTGACGCGGTAGCGCTCGCCGCGGTAGTGGGCGTCGAGCCGATCGAGCAAGGCGGCGATCGCCGTCGGGTCCCAAGCGGCGAGGAACTCGAACGGCCCCTGCGGATAGTTGACGCCGAGCTTCATCGCCAGGTCCGCGCCCTCGGGCGTGCACACCCCCTGGAGGACGGCGTCGCAGGCCTCGTTGACCAGCATCGCGACCGTGCGCGCGACCACCAGGCCGGGCGCGTCGCCGACCGGTTGCGGCGTCCAGCCGGCGATCCGCAGCCAGAGGCCGGCTTCGTCGCGCCAGGCGGCATCGGCGCCGGCCGAGACGCTGTAGGCCAGCGCGACACCGGGCACGCCGCCGTTGCGCCCGGCAGCGAGGTCGAACAGCGCCATGTCGCGAACGCCTTCCTCGGCCGCGACCTGCGTCGCCGAGCGGCCGTCGGTCAGGCGAAGCTCGCCGTGGGCGGTCTGCAGGCCGTTCCAGCGGCTCGCCGGATCGGACTCGAACGTGAGGCCGGCCTCGCCGAACCGTGCCGCCCAGCGGTCGACGGCGACGCCGCGCCCGTGCAGCGCGACGATCGCGCCGGGCGGCACCGGCGGCGCGGTGAACGGCGCCGCCGGAGCGGGCGTCGCGGGCGCGCCCGCACCGTAGACGAAGAAACCCCGGCCCGACTTGCGTCCGAGCAGGCCGCCGTCGACCATCTCGCGCTGGACCAGCGAAGGCACATAGCGCTTGTCGCCGAAATTGGCGTCGTACACCGACTGCGTGACGGCGAAGTTGGTATCGTGGCCGATCAGGTCCATCAGCTCGCACGGGCCCATGCGAAAGCCCGCGCCGCGCAGACAGGCGTCGATCGGCGTCGGCTCGGCCCACCGCTCGTGCAGGAGCGAGAGCGCCTCGGCGTAGTACGGGCGGGCGATGCGGTTGACGATGAAGCCCGGCGTCGAGCGCGCATGAACCGGCGTCTTGCCCCAGCGCTTGCTCAACTCGAAGATCGCCACCGCCACTTCGGCATCGGTCTGCAGGCCGGAGACCACCTCGACGAGCTTCATCAGCGGCACCGGATTGAAGAAGTGCATGCCGACCAGCCGGCCCGGCCGCTTCAGGCCGTTGGCGAGCGCGGTGATCGAGATCGACGAGGTGTTCGACGCCAGCACGCCCTCGTCGCCGACGAGGGGCTCGAGGTCGCGAAAGAGCGCGCGCTTGGCGTCGGCGTTCTCGACGATCGCCTCGACGACCAGGCCGCAGCCGGCCGCGTCGTCGAGCCGCGCGGCCGCGCTGATTCGGGCTGCAATCGCCTTCGCCTCCGCGCCGTCGAGCTTGCCCTTGGCGGCGAGGCCGTCGAGCGTCGCCGCCAGCTTCGCGCACGCGGCCGACGCGGCGCCGGCGCGCGTGTCGAACAGTCGCACCGGGTGGCCGGCCTGCGCCGCCACCTGGGCGATGCCGGCGCCCATGATGCCGGCGCCGACGACGAAGACTGTGGTGTCTGAACGGAGCTCGAGCGCCATGGCAGTCGCGGGTTGTGCGAGGCCGCGCCCCGCGAGTCAGGAGCGCTGGAGCTTAGCGCGAGACGGGCGCCTCGCCGCCCTGCCTTCGCGGTCAGCGTTTCGTGGCAGTTCCGCCGGCCGCCGTGGGACCCGACGCGCCGGCCATGGCGCCAGCCGATGGCGCCCCGCTCTCGGCCTTGCCGCTGCCGCCACCGCTCTCGGCCTCGCCCTTCGGCGTGATCGAGGCCGAGCCGCCCGC
>DATCGH010000178.1:0-9451 GCA_036509055.1 Caldimonas sp. | reverse complement strand
CACGCCGCTGTCCGAGTCGAGCACGAGCAGGGCATCGGCGAGCCCGTCGGTCAGCAGGTCGGCGATCCGCTGCTGCAGCATGATCTCGAGGCCCGAGCCGGCGAAGGCCTTGAACAGCCACGGTCCGGCGATCGGCACCGCACCGACGAAGCGCGCCGCGGCGTTGCGCGGCGTCGCGTAGTCGTAGGTGTGGACGAAGGCCGGGTTGCCGCGGCTCAGGCTGTGGGCCGAGTCGCGCACCGAGACGATGGTCGCGAACGCCTCCTGCACCTTCAGCAGCAGGGCGGCGAAGGCGTCGTGGTCGATGTAGCTTGCCGGCGCCGCCGGGTCGCTGCCGGGGCGCGGCGTCTTGCGGATCAGCCCGCCGACGTTATTGATGAGGTCGTTGCCGCCGCCGCTCAGCAGGAGGGCGTCGAAGTGGCTGCAGAAGTTCTTCTTGGCGAGGAAGCGGGTCAGGTCCTTGTTGCTGACCAGGGTCTCGATGTTGCGCAGGGTGTCGCCCGGATAGGCGAGGTTGAGGATCTGGGTGAAGCGGGCGAGGCGCAGCTCGAGCAGCAGGTTCGACGACGGGATGGCCGCGATCGTGAACCAGGAATCGCCCTCGGCCAGGATGTGCCAGGGGTAGGTGGGGTCGTCCGGCGACTCCGCGTTCTCGCCCTGGCCGACGTCGCGCGGGTTGATGACGTCGACGGTCAGGGCGGGGTGCTCCGTTGCCACGTCGGCCTCCTGTTCCAGGGGGCGGGCGCAATGCACGGCGTCTTCACCGATCTTTACCGCTCCGCCACCCCTGCATTACGGCGCGTCGTCACCATTCTTGCAAGGCCTGATGGTCAGGCACTGGAGCAAGACGATGATGATCAAGACAGCAGGCGCCGTCCGCGGCGCACCCGGAGCCCGGGTCAGGCTGGTGATGATGGGTATGGTGCTGACGCTGCTCGCGGCGATCGGCGTCTCGGCCTGGGCACAGACACCGCCGCCGGTTGCGCCGCAGCCGCCGATGGGCATGCAGGGCATGCATCACCACGGCGACATGGGCGGCCCGGGGATGATGATGGGCGGCTCGCCCGAGCGCATGGGCCGGATGATCGACCACATGCTCGACGGCCTGAACGCCAGCGACGCGCAGCGCGCCCAGATCAAGCAGATCATGGCCCAGGCCGCCGCCGACCTGAAGGGCCAGGCCGCGGCCGCGCGCGACCTGCGCCACCGGGGCATGGAGGTCTTCACCGCTCCGGCGGTCGACGCCAACGCCGCCGAGCAGGTGCGCCTGCAGGCGATGCAGCTGCACGACCAGATGAGCCGGCGGGTGACGCAGGCCATGGTCGCCGCCGCCAGCGTGCTGACGCCCGAGCAGCGGGCGCAGGTCGGCGCGCACCTGAAGGACCGCCAGGCGCGCATGGAAGAGCGGATGAAGCGGATGGAGCGGGACGGCACCCGTCGATAATTGGCCTCGCCATCCACCGAAGGGCCCGGGCTCCGCGAGGAGCCCGCGCCGTTTTTTCGTCAAGCCCACGCCATGACGCCTCGCATCCTCCTGATCGACGACGACAGCCGGCTCGCCTCGATGGTGGCCGAATATCTCGGCCACTCCGGCTTCGAGGTCGAGACCGCCGGCTCGCTCGCCGCCGGCCGCGGCAAGCTCGCGGCCGGCCACTACGACGCCCTGGTGCTCGACCTGATGCTGCCCGACGGCGACGGCCTCGACCTGTGCCGCGAGCTGCGCGGCGAAAGCCGCACCCGGCACCTGCCCCTGCTCATGCTCACCGCCCGCGGCGAGCCGATGGACCGGATCGTCGGCCTCGAGCTCGGCGCCGACGACTACCTGCCGAAGCCGTTCGAGCCGCGCGAGCTGCTCGCTCGGGTCAAGGCGCTGCTGCGCCGGGCCGCGCCGCAGCCGGCCGACGACGACGTGCTGCGCTTCGGCCGCCTCGAGATCGACCTCGGCGCCCGCGTCGCCCGCCTCGACGGCAAGGTCTGCGACCTGACCGGGCACCAGTTCGACCTTCTCGTGGTGCTGGCGCAAAGCCCGGGCCGGGTGCTGACCCGCGACCAGATCATGGACTCGCTCAAGGGCCATCCGCTCGAGGCCTTCGATCGCTCGATCGACGTCCACATCTCGCGCATCCGGGCGCTGATCGAGGACGACCCCAAGGCGCCGCGTCGCGTCCTCACCGTGCGCGGCGCCGGCTACGTGTTCGCCCGTAAGCAGGACGCCGAGGACACTTCGCAGTGATCGAAGGGGCGCACTGAACACCCTCTACCTCCGCATCTACGCCACGGTCGTGGCGGTGATGCTGCTGTTCGCCTTCGCCTCGGGCTTCCTGGTCGAGCAGCACATCGACCAGGAGCGGCAGCGCAACGAGTCGGCGGCCAACGAACGACTCGAGGCCTGGGGCGACCTGATCCAGCGCTCCTTGCCCGGCGCCGAGGCAACCCGCGAAACCCAGTCGACGGCCCTGCGCGAGTGGTCGCAGAAGCTGCGCTTCCCGCTCGCGCTCGACGATGCGAACGGCGAACGCATCGGCGTTTCGGATTCGTTCGTGCGGGTGATGGAAGAGGGGACGATCAAGCCCTACCCGGTCAAGTTCGACGATGGACGCACGCTCTGGACCTTCCGGCCGGGGCAGCTGCGCCAGATCGGGAACAGCGGGCGTCGAGGCCCCCCGGGCCGCGCGCAGCCGACGCCGCCGTGGCCGCCGTTGCCGGGAAACCTGCCGCGCGGCGCCGGCCTGGCGATCGTCCTGGTGGTGCTGTTCATCGCCATCGCTGCCGGCGCCTATCCGGTGGTGCGTCGGCTGACCCGCCGACTCGAGGCGCTGAAGCAGGGGGTGGAGCAGTTCGGCGCCGGCCAGCTTCACCATCGGGTCGAGGTCAGCGGCAACGACGAGGTCGCCGCCGTCGCCTCCAGCTTCAACGTCGCGGCGCAGCGGGTCGAGGCCCTGGTGCAGTCGCACAAGTCGCTGCTCGCCAATGCCAGCCACGAACTGCGCTCGCCGCTGGCGCGGATGAAGATGGCGGTGTCGATGCTCGACGGCGCCGCGCCGACACAGCGAGACAAGCTCAGGGCCGAGATCAACCGCAACGTCGCCGAGCTCGACGACCTGGTCGAGGAGGTGCTCCTCGCCAGCCGGCTCGACGGTGCCCAGGAGCCGCTGCATCGCGACCGGGTCGACCTCCTCGCCGTCGCCGCCGAGGAGGCGGCGCGGGTCGATGCGACGGTCGACGCCGAAGGCCAGACGATGATTGCCGGCGACGAGCGGCTCCTGCGCCGCGCCCTGCGCAACCTGCTCGAGAACGCGCGCCGCTACGGCGGCGGCGCGATCACGGTGTTGCTGCGGCCGCCGGCGGCGAGCGGCGGCGACACCACGATCCAGGTCTGCGACCGCGGCGCCGGCGTGCCGGTGGAGATGCGCCAGCGGATCTTCGAGCCGTTCTTTCGCTTGCCCGGCCACGCCGAGCAGGCCGGCGGCGTCGGCCTCGGCCTGTCGCTGGTCAAGCAGATCGCCGAGCGCCATGGCGGCAGCGTGCGCTGCGATCCGCGCGAGGGCGGCGGCACGTGCTTCCGGATCACGCTGCCGGCGGGCTAGGTCTCGTCAGCACCGCGCGGGCTGCGGCCGCCTCTTCGCGCTCGCGGCGCAGCGTCCAGGCGAGAAAGCCGGCGAGGCAGAAGGCGGCAAGGGCGACGCCGAGCGTCGCCATCGACCAGAAGCCCTGGGCGCCGCGCAGCCAGGCGGGGCCGGCGTCGAGCTCGAACACCGCCACATAGCCGCCGCCCAGGCCGATCGCCCAGATCGCGACCACGTAGATCACCAGCGGCACGGTGGCGATGCGGTGGGCGCGCAGCACGAATGCGGCCACCGTCTGCGCTGCGTCGCCGACGTGGAACAGCACCACCCAGGCGAGCAGCGGCAGGGCCGCGGCGACGATCACCGGGTCGCTGGTGTACAGGCCGATCAGCGGCTCGCGCAGCAGGTAGACGGCGCTGCCGAGCACGGCCGCGATCAGCACGCCGATCTCGACCCCGGCCCAGCCGATCCGGCCGGCGTCGTCGCTGTCGCCGGCGCCGATGCGCTGCGCCACCAGGACGCTCGAGGCGTTGGCGATCGACAGCGGCAGCATGAACATCAGCGAGACCATGTTGACGGCGATCTGGTGCCCGGCGACCGGCGTCGCGCCGATGCGCGAGATGAAGAACGACATGAAGGTGAAGCCGGTCACCTCGATCAGGATCGACAGGCCCATCGGGACGCCCAGGCGCAGCAGCGCCTTCAGGCTCTTGCGGCTCGGCGGGGCGAGGCCCCAGCCCAGGCCGAAGGGCGCGTAGAACGGATCGCCGCGCACCACCATGATCGCCGCCAGCAGCTGGCACCACATGACGATCGCGGTGGCGATGCCGCAGCCCTGGGCGCCCAGCGCCGGCAGGGCGAGCGTGCCGAAGGGCGTCGGCAGGGCGAAGCCGAACACCAGCAGGGCGTTGATCGGCACCTTCAGCGCCAGGCCGCCGAGCTGCAGCACCATCACCGCCTTCGGCCGCGAGACGGCGACGTTGAAGCCGCGATAGGCCATGAACACCAGCGACGCGGGCAGGGCGCAGGCCAGGCCGCGCAGGTAGCTGCGTACCTTCTCGGCGACCGCCGGCTCGGCCCGCGCCAGGGCGAGGAAAGGCTCTGGCAGGAGCAGCACCGCGCAGCCGAGGACCGCCAGGCCGAGCGCCAGCCAGACCGCCTGCTCGGCCTCGTGGCCGCTCTCGCGGTGCCTGCCGGCGCCGAACAGCTGGCCGGCGATCGGCCCGACCGCCAGGATCACGCCCATCAGGCCGACGAAAACCGAGATGTAGATCGAGCCGCCGATCGCCAGCGCCGCCAGGTCGAGCGCCGAGGCGCGGGCGGTCATGACCGTATCGACGGTGCTGAACGCCAGCACCGCGATCTGGCCGACGAACACCGGCCACGCGAGCGGAAAGAGGCGGAGCGCGCTTTCCCGGAGACGCGGCCGTGTCATGAGGCCGCGTGGGCCGCGGCCTCGGCCGCTCGCGCCGCGGTCTCGGACGTACCGGGGGCTTCAGCCTCGCCCGAGAGGGCGCGCTCGGCATAGCGGTTGAAGCGCCAGGCGGTGCCTTCCTGGGTGATGCGGCGCCAGGTGACGCGCTTCTCGGCCGGCGACATCGAGGTCCAGCGTTGCACTTCCTCGAAGGTGCGGCCGCAGCCCTTGCAGATCGCGTCGCCTTGGCTGGTGGAGCAGATGGCGATGCAGGGCGCGTCTGGCGTGGTCGCATACCAGTCGAGCCAGGCGGCGTGCGCCGCTGCCGGCATCGAGGCGTCGTCGCATTCGGCCTCGTGGTAGTAGACCATCAGCGCATAGACCTCGGCCAGCGCCAGCACCTCCGCACAGGCGGTGATTCCGTCAGGCGATGGTCGCTTGTCCCGCCACCAGTTGATGGCGGATTCAATGTCGGTGATGTGCAGGGCGGCCACGGCGCTCGCCGGAAGGGGAGGCGAGGATAGCGCAGCCGACGGGCCGGCCGGGGCCGGCCCGAGGATCGTGCGGCTAGCGACTCAGGGCGCGCTGGCGGGCGCCGGCGCCGGGGTTGGCGTCGGTGCGGGCTGGATCACGATCACGGCGCCAGGAATGGTGGTCGTCGTTTCCTTGATCACGCCGCCGCCTTCGACGCTGCCGGTGGCGGTGACGCGCTGGTTCGGGGCCAGCGGACCGACGATGCGCGCCAGGCAGTCGGCCTTGTCCTTGGCCGGCACGACGTTGCAGCGGTCGGTGGCGTTGGCGACGGGCGAGCCGCTGTTGTCGAGACGGCCCTTCTTCTTCTCGTCGAGCGCCGCGCCGGCTTCCTTCAGGCAGGTCGCCCTGTCCTGGGCGGTGTGGCCGGTTTCGCAGTTGGCCCGTTCCTTGAGATAGAGCGCCTTCGCATCGTCGGTGGCCACCGGATCGGCGGCGAGCACGGCGGCGCTGGCGCAGGCGCCGGCGAGGGCGGTGGCGAGGGTCAGCGCCGTCAGGTGCCGGCCGCGGGTTTCGAAAACACGTGCGGTCATCATGGTCTCCAAGACTTCTTGTCGATGCTGCAGCGTAGGCCGGGGCCCCGGCCGATTCCGTAGGACGGCGCCGCCCTCCCGCGCCGCACGACTGCCCGTATCGGCCGCAGACGAATGGGACAATCGAGCCGCTCCCGGGAGGAATCCGCCGATGAAACGGCCGTCGATCGAATCGCAGCTCTTCGAAGCCCTGGCCTTCGCCGCGCACAAGCACCGCAAGCAGCGGAGGAAGGACGTCGAGGCGAGCCCGTACATCAACCATCCGATCGCCCTGGCGCGCACCCTGACGGTCGAGGGCGGGATCGTCGACACCAAGACCCTGATCGCCGCCGTGCTCCACGACACGGTCGAGGACACCGACACCACCTTCGAGGAGATCCGGGCGATGTTCGGCGCCAAGGTCGCCGACACGGTGCGCGAGGTCACCGACGACACCTCGCTCGACAAGCCCGAGCGCAAGCGCTTGCAGATCGAGCACGCGCCGCACATGAGCAAGCGCGCGGCGCTGGTCAAGCTCGCGGACAAGACCTCGAACCTGCGCGACGTCGCCGCCAACCCGCCGCGCGGCTGGCCGCTGGAGCGGCGGCGCGCCTACTTCGACTGGGCCAAGGCGGTCGTCGACCGGCTTCCGCCGGTGAGCAAGCGGCTGCGCGCCGCCTTCGACGAGGCCTATTCGAAACGGCCGTAAGCAGGCGTCAGCAAGGTCTGCCGTTCATCGCGTCGTCGTCCGCCCGCCGGTCACGCCGGGCAGGATCGCACCGACAATCGCAGCCGGCCCGGCCGCTGGGCGCCGGGCGAATGGAGCGCCGCCATCCCGTCCTGCCTGCCCGATCCCGTGCGCGGACCCTGCCCGACCTGGCGGCGCCGGGTCGCGGCCGGCTTCACGATGATCGAGCTGATGGTGGTGGTGGGCATCATCGCCGTGCTGGCGCTGCTCGCCGCGCCGAGCATCTCCGACAAGATCGTCCGCGACCAGATCGTCGAGGCCTCCAAGCTGATCGAATTCGCCAAGCCGCCGATCCAGGTCTCGTGGGCGACGCTGGCGACGATGCCGGTGGACAACGCCAGCGCCGGCCTGCCGCCGGCGACGAGCATCGTCAACAACTTCGTCAGCGCGGTGGCGGTGGAGTCGGGGGCGATCCAGGTCACCTTCGGCAACCGTGCCAATGCGGCGCTGCGCGGCAAGGTGCTGAGCTTTCGTCCCGGCGTCGTCGAGGCCTCGCCGATGGTGCCGATCACCTGGGTGTGCGGTCACGCCAGCCCGCCGGTGCCGATGAACGCCCGCGGTCTCGACAAGACCGACATCCCCGACCGTTACCTGCCGCTCAACTGTCGGGCCGCCGTTCCGGCTCCCTGAGCGGCGGGCTGAAGAAGCGCTTCTCGAGGCGCAGGACCAGGCCGAGGATGACAACGACGGTGACGGCGCTGACGATCGCCGTCGCCTCGCGGCCGAGGCCGACCGCCACGGCGATCGCCGCCGTCGCCCAGATGCCGGCGGCCGTGGTCAGGCCGTGCACCTCGCCGCGCTGGGCCTGCTTGATCACCGCCCCGGCACCGAGGAAGCCGACGCCGGCCACCACGCCCTGGATCACCCGGCTCAGGTCGGCAGCGGACAGGCCGGCCTGCTGCGGAACCAGCACGAACAGGGCGGTGCCGAGCGCGACCAGCATGTGGGTGCGCAGGCCGGCGGCGCTTTCGCGCCGTTCGCGCTCGTAGCCGATCAGCGCCCCGAGCAGAACCGCGAGGCCGAGCCGCAGCACCAGGCGGACCCACTGGGCGGCATCGGGCAGGTCGGAGAACTCCTGCCGCAGGGTGTCGATGATCACTTGCCACATCGGTGCCGTCTCCTCGTCGCTTCGAACCCTGGGCACGTGCCGCCGCGGCAGGGCGTTGTTAGCATGGCCGCGTGATCGCGCTGCAATCGTCCGGCATCGACTATGCCCGGCTCCGCCACGCCGGCCGCGATGTCCTGTCGCTGGCCCTGATCGACGCCCGCAATCGGACCCTGGCCTGGGCGACGCTGCTCGGGGAGGCGCCGGGCGACGTCCTGACCCTTGGCGGCGAGCTGCCGCCGGCGGTCACCGCGTTCCTCGATCCACCGCTCTGGACGCTGGGCCGGATCGGCTGGTTCCAGGAGTACTGGATCGGCCGCAACGTGCAGCGCGGGCGCGGCGATGCCGCCGATCCGCAGGGCCCTCGGCTGGCCTCGATCCTGCCCAGCGCCGACGCGCTCTACGACCCGGCCACGGTGGCGCGGCCGACCCGCCGCGGCCTGGCGGCCGAGGGCCTGCCGGACCTGCAGGCGACCCGGCAGTACCTGGTCGAGTCGCTCGAGACGACGCTCGACCTGCTCGACGGCGTGCGCGAGGAGAACGACGACAGCCTGTACTTCCACCGCCTCGTCCTGTTCCACGAGGAGATGCATCTCGAGGAATTCGCGGTGCTGGCGCAGACCCTGGGCGTGCCGGTGGGCGACGCCCTGCTGCCGCGGGTCGCGACGTTCGCGCCGCGGCCGGCGCTGCTCTTTCCGGCGACGCGCTGGCTGCAGGGCGCGGGCGCGCCCGGCTTCGCCTTCGACAACGAGCGTGCGCCACATCCGGTGCCGATCCCGGAGTTCGAGATCGACGCCCAGGCCGTCACCTGGGCGCAGTACGGCGAGTTCGTCGAGGACGGCGGCTACGACGAGCAGGCCCATTGGAGCGAGGCCGGCCGGGCCTGGGTCGAGCGCGAGGCGCGGCGCACGCCGCGGCACGTCGACCAGATGCGCCATGGCGTGCTCCGGCACCGCTTCGGCCAGCTGAGCCGCGTCGCCGGCGCCGAGCCCGCGGTCCACGTCAGCGCCTTCGAGGCCGAGGCCTGGTGCCGCTGGGCCGGGCGCAGGCTGCCGAGCGAGGTCGAGTGGGAGGCGGCGGCGCACCAGGGGGCGACCCGGGGCTTCCGCTTCGGCGACGTCTGGGAGTGGACGGCGAGCACCTTCCGGCCCTATCCGGGCTTCGTCCTCGGGCCTTGGCGCGACTATTCGCTGCCTTGCTTCGGCCGGACGCGCGTGCTGCGCGGCGCCAGCTTCGCGACCCCGCTCGGCCTGCGCAGCGCGCGCTTTCGCCGGTTCGCCGAACCCGGTCGCGACGAGGGCTTCTTCGGCTTTCGCAGCTGCGCGGCCTGATGCCCGTGCGGCCGGGGACGGCCCTGCGTGATGTGACGCGCGTGTGTCTGCGCCGGGCGATGCGGCCGCATTAGGGAAACCCCGTTCTCGCCGGCGGGCGGGCTCTCGAACAATGCCTCGGACGGCCTCCCGGCATTCCCCGGCGAAGGCCCGTGCCCATAGGAGACCGGCGTGGACCAGACCCTTTCCCCGACCGTGAACGGCAAAGCCGTCACCGCGAACATCGACCCCCGGACGCTGCTGG
>DATCGH010000177.1:0-8987 GCA_036509055.1 Caldimonas sp. | reverse complement strand
GCCAGCGACGGCAACGGGCACGCCCGAGGAGCAGCGGCCGAACATCTCGGTCGACCTCGCGACGGTCCAGATCGCGGTCTACGACGCGGTCATGGCGATCGCCGGGACGCATCGGCCTTTCGCCATGACGCCGACCGCACCTGCCGCTGGCGCTTCCCAGGAGGCGGCAGTCGCGGCCGCCGCTTACGGCGTCCTGTCGGGTCTGTTCCCCAGTCGCGGCGCCGCCTATCAAGCCGCCTACGACGCCCAACTCGCGAGCTTGCCCGACGGCAGCGCCAAGACCCTCGGGCTGGCGGTCGGCGCAGAGGTCGCCGCCGGGATCCTCGCGCTGCGGGCCGCGGATGGCCGCATGGTCGCGCTCGCGCCCTACGTGCCGGGAACGGCGCAGGGGCAGTTTCGTGGCACCAATCCGGTGGGCCGGCCCAACCCGTTCATCAAGCCGTTCGTGCTGACGAGCAACGCGCAGTTTCGCGCGCCGGCGCCGCCCGCGCTGACGTCCATCGCCTATGCCGCGGACGTCAACGAGACCAAGGCCTTGGGCTCGGCGACGAGCACGACGCGCACTGCCGAGCAGACCGAGACCGCCCGCTTCCACACCGAGCCGCCGCCCAACTTCTGGCCGCGTAACATGCGCAACTTCGCGATGACCGCTCGGAGCCTGCCCGAGCAGGCCCGGCTGATGGCGATGATCTGGGTCGCCCAGGCCGATGCGGGGAACGCCTGCTTCGAGTCGAAGTACTTCTACGAGTCCTGGCGCCCGGCCAGCGCCATCACGCTCGACGGCGACGGCAACGCCGCGACCGTCGTCGACCCGGCCTGGACCCCGGTCGTACCCACGCCCAACCATCCGGAATACCCGGCGGCGCACAGCTGCGTCTCCGCGGCGATGGCGGAGGTGCTGCGCAGCTACTACGGCACCGCCGACGTCACCTTCGACATGACCAGCACGGTCACCGGCAGCAGCCATCACTTCACGACCACGACGGCGCTGGTCGACGAGGTGCAGATGGCGCGCATCGCCGGCGGCATGCATTTCCGCAGCGCCACGGTCGCCGGCGCGGCGCTGGGCAAGAGCGTCGGCGCCTGGGTGACAGCCAACGCCTTCAAGCGCCGCTGAGCCTCTGGAGGGCGCTCCGGCGCGGAGGCGCTACGCCCTACATCTGCTTGAACAGGTGCTCATGCGCTTCGCTGACCGCAAGCTTCTCGGTCCGGGCCTTGAGTTTGACCAGGATGCGGCCCCGCAGGTCGCGTGTCACGCCGGCGATCGCATTGGCGTTGACGATTGTGGAGCGGTGGATGGGCCAGAAACAGGCAGGGTCGAGCTCGTCTTGCAGTTCCTTGAGTGGTCGCCGAATCAGCGCGTCTTGATCTCGGGTGACGACTCGCGTGTACTTGGTGTCGGCCTGGAAGTACAGGATCTCGTCGACCGTGATCAGCATGACCTCGTTGCCCCTGGAAGCGTTGATCCAGCGCAGGTGTTTGCGTTCCGGCGCGATCGCCGCCAGCTCGCGCAACAGGGCGTCGAGAGGCGGTGGCGCGCTGCCGATGCGCCGACGCAGCCGCTGCGTCGCCAGAGCCAGCCGCTCCACCGCGTAGGGCTTCAGCACGTAGTCGACCGCGCCCTGCTCGAACGCGGCCACGGCATGAGCGTCGTAGGCAGTGACGAAGACCACGTGACAGCGGTGGGCTACCTGACGGGCGACCTCGAGCCCGGTGAGGCCGGGCATCTGGATGTCGAGAAAGACGATGTCTGGCATCAGCCGTCCGAGCAGTTCCAGCGCCTGGAGGCCGTTGCCGGCCTCGCCGACGATCTGGAGCTCGGGCCAGAGCGCGGCGAGATGCGAGCGCAGCTCGTCGCGCAGCACGCCTTCGTCTTCGGCGATGACAGCGGTCGGGTGGGCCACGGCGGCTCCTAACCCTTGGTGCCGCGAGTCGACTTGAGCTCGACCAGCAGCGCCCGGATGTTCCGGCCCGAGACGTTCTCCGTCTCGTGCGTTTCCGCTTCGCTCCAGAACATGTCGCCCAGCACCTGTTCGGCGACGACGCTCTTGCCTTCGGGAAGCTTCACCCGCACCTTCGCCGGGCTGAGGGCGATCGTCAGATGAGCGGGGTGTGAATGGACGCCGTTGCCGCAGACGCCCAGTCCCGGCCGGCTGTTGAACTCAAGCACGCGCATCAGCTCGTTCTCGAACGCGACCCGATAGGCGCGTGGCTGCACCGCGGTGGCGTCCTGGGCGCTCGCGCCTTCGACGGTCGCCAGGGCGGCGACGGCGGCCAGAAGCAGTTGGCGACGCTGGGCGTCGCTCAGGTCGAGACAGGCGATCGGTCGTTCAAGCATGGTGGTCTCCGGTTGTGAAAGGGGCAAAAGTGCCGGCCCGATTTGGGAGAGGATCGCGGACAAGGGCCGAGGGGAGGGTGATCGCCAGGGCGATGCGGTTCGCAGTCCGCTCGACATCGAGCGTCCAGGACTCGCCATAGAACTTTCGCAAACCGACACGGAATCGATACAGCAACTCGTCGGCAAGGCCGATCGTGGCGTCGGCGACGCTTCGCTCGAGCCTGAGCACCGTGCGCGAGCCGACCCGATCGACGACTCCGGCAACGGGCGTCCCGCCGTCCAGCGCCGCGAGCTGGTCGAGCGCCTGCAGGAGCAGCAAGGCGGGAAACGGTTGCTCCGAGGGCAGCGCGCCGGCATGGAGTACCCAGGTCGTGCGCGCCGGCTCGAGCTCGGCCCAGACGCGCGCGTAGTCGTCGGCCAGTTGCAGTTCGGCGACAACGGTCGATGCGCCGCTGCGCACGCCCGGCATCGCCGACCGCAGGAAGCGCACTAGGTCGTCGACCAGCCGCGTCGCTCCGGCCGGGTCGGCGTCGTAGCGGCGCTTCGTCTCGACCATCACCCGGAGCAAGAACTGCGGGTCGATCTTGCCGTGCAGCGAGTCGAGCTCGGCCTCGGTCCTGAGGGTATCGGCGCGTTGCCGGGCGATCTGCGCCAGCCGGAGCATCCTCTCGGTGCGTTCCGAGCGGACGCTCAGCCGATAGGCGAAGGTGAAGAGACCACAGTAGAAGAGTGCACTCCAGAAGACGTGCAACGAAGTCGCCTGGGCGGGTCCGAAGCTCAACGCCTGCTGGTCGGCCAGGATCAGTCTCTGACCGACGACCGCGATCAGCGGACATGCGCTCAGGGCGATGGCCAACGTGGGCCAGCGCCTTTGCTCCAGCCACATCGTCCCGGTCGCCAGCGCCACGCCGGCGATGATCCAGTGAGGCGCGACACCGGCCACGAACCCCGCAAGCTGTCCGGGATTGAGATGTCCGAGAGGAAGCCCCAACGACTCCAGGGCGGACACGGCGATGCCCCAGCAGATGCCCACGCCGACCGCGCGAATCCACTTGAGCCCGGGCGCTTCACCCAGCTCGTCGCTCGCGAGAAGGCTGCGGCTGCTCATGGCGTCGGCGGCCGGAGCGGCAGGGAAATTGAGGCGCGCACGCCGGTCGGTTGATTGGCCGACAGGGTCAGCGCGGCCGCGTCGCCATAGAGTGTCTGTAGCCGAGTTCGGATGTTCGCCAGGCCGATGCCGGTGCCGCTGCTGCCGGAGAAGCCGACGCCGGTATCGGCGACCACGGCGTGCAGCCGGTCCGCGACCCGCTGGACGGCGATCGCGATCGTTCCGCCGCTGGGCGAAGGTCCGATGCCGTGTTTGATCGCGTTTTCGACCAGGGTGGCGAGGGTCAGCGGCGGGAAGGGCTGATCGCGCAAGGCCGGCGCCACGTCCCAATGCACGTGCAGCATCCCGGCCATGCGAACCGAGAGGACGCCGAGATAGGAGCGCACCAGATCGATCTCCTGGCCGAGGGTGGTGGCCTCGCCGGCCAGTGACGGCGGAGCGGCGCGGAGATAGTCCACGAAGTACCCGAGCAGTTGCGCCCCCTGCGCCGCCTCTACATGTTGCAGGCGGCGCACCGTGGCCAGCGTGTTGAACAGGAAATGCGGCTCGATCTGGCTGCGCAGGGCGTTGAGTCGTCCGGCCAGCGCCTGTCCTTCGATCTCGACCCGGTGCAGTTCCAGAGCCTGCGCCGCGCTTTCCCGCTCGACCGCGCTGCGCCAAAGGTGCGAAATCAGTGCGAGGCTGCCGGCCACGACGCTCCAGCGCACGATCCTGCCGAGCACCGGGGCGGCCTCGGCATGCGCCCCCGGTGCATCGACGACGATGAGCAGCAGCTCGCCGACGCTGGCCCCGACGAGGATGGCCGCGGCCAGCAACAGGGAGCGCGCAGGCAGCAACCGGATCGGCAGGCGTCCTGCCGCAATCAGTGCCAGCGCGATGGTCACCGCGACGACGATCTGGTCGCGCGCAAGCTCGAGCCATCCCAGCAGCACTTCGTCCCAAGGCCAGTTCCTCCAGACGAATTCCTGGAAGAGAAACTGGGTCGACATGAGGACGGCGACGAGAACGCCACCACCGAGGGTCCGCCCGGGAGAAAATTCGCGCCCTGCCGTGAAGCCGGGCGCCGGTGCACCGCCCGGCACCGATTCCGGCTCCGCTTCGAGTGCAAGGCGCGTCGGCTGCAGCATTCGAACGTCTCCTGCCGGGAAGCGTTGATGCGGCGCCAGGCTCCGGCATCGGCCTTGGGGGGAACTTCGGTCATCGTAGACCTGCCGTCGCGGCCGAGCCATCAGCGTTTGCAGCGGGTCTCGGACGAGGGCGGCGTCGGTCACTGTGACCCGAATCTATGTCGCCGCCGCCGCGCTGCGGGCAAACGCGACGAATCCGCTCCTGGGCCGACGAAACCCGCTCCCTGGTCGACGAATCCGGGGGCGCGCGGCCGAACCGACCTCAAGACCCGGACAGGGGAGCCCGATGGCCGGCCTAAACTCGCCCTTCCGTTGCCGGCAGAGGGATCCCTTTTTGGAATTGCACGCGTCCGCGAACACTCCGCCGCCCGCGGCCCTCGTGCTCGACCGCATCAGCTGCACCTTCGCCAGCCGGCAGGCTCCGAGCCAGCGCTACACCGCCGTCCGCGACGTCAGCCTCACCGTCGGCGCCGGCGAGTTCGTCTCGGTGGTCGGACCGACCGGCTGCGGCAAGAGCACGCTGCTCAACGTCGCCGCCGGCCTGCTCGCGCCGAGCAGCGGCACGGTCGAGGTGTTCGGCGCACGGCTCGACGGCCTCAACCGGCGCGCCGGCTACATGTTCCAGTCGGACAGCCTGATGCCCTGGCGGACGGCGCTCGGCAACGTCGCCGCCGGGCTCGAGTTCCACGGCGCCGCGACCGCCGATGCCCAGGCGCAGGCGCTTGAGTGGCTGAAACGGGTCGGCCTGGGCGGCTTCGGCGACCGCTATCCGCACCAGCTCTCGGGTGGCATGCGCAAGCGCGTCGGCCTGGCGCAGACGCTGGTGCTCGACCCGGACATCATCCTCATGGACGAGCCGTTCTCGGCGCTCGACATCCAGACCCGCCAGTTGATGGAAAACGAGGTGCTCGCGCTCTGGGCGGAAAAGAAGAAGGCGGTGCTCTTCATAACCCACGACCTCGACGAGGCGATCGCCATGAGCGACCGGGTCGTCTGCCTCTCGGCCGGGCCGGGCTCGCATCCGATCGGCGAGTTCGCGATCGACCTGCCGCGGCCGCGCGACGTGGCCGAGGTGCGGGCGACGCCGCGCTTCGTCGAACTGCACCAGGCGATCTGGGACGTGCTGCGCGAGGAGGTGCTCGCCGGCTACCGGCAGCAGCTCGCGGCATGACGGCATGAAATACCTGCGCGTCTGGCAGGTCGGTCTGCTGATCGGCGTCTTCGTCGTCTGGCACCTGCTGACGACGCCGGGCCTCCTGCCCCTCTTCATGTTCGACAACGACCGCCAGGCCGCCTTCTTCTTCGGCGAGCCGCTGAAGATCTTCGGCCGGATCTGGCAATGGTTCGTCGGCAACGCCGACATCTACGGCCACCTCTGGATCACCCTGGTGGAGACGGTGCTGGCATTCGCCATCGGCACCGTCCTTGGCCTCGTCCTCGGCCTGTGGCTGGCCCTCAGCCCGATGGCCGGGGCGATCGCCGATCCGTACATCAAGGCCCTCAACAGCATGCCGCGGGTGATCCTGGCGCCGATCTTCGCCGTCTGGTTCGGCCTCGGCGTGGCGAGCAAGGTCGCGCTCGGCGTCACCCTGGTCTTCTTCATCGTCTTCTTCAACGTCTATCAGGGCGTCAAGGAAGTGAGCCCGGTGGTGCTCGCCAACGCGCGCATGCTCGGCGCCTCCCAGCGCGACCTGCTCCGCCACGTCTACCTGCCGAGCGCGACGAGCTGGGTGTTCAGCTCGCTGCACACTTCGGTCGGCCTGGCGTTCGTCGGCGCGGTGGTCGGCGAGTACCTCGGCTCGTCGCGCGGCGTCGGCTATCTGATCCTGCAGGCCGAGGGTGCCTTCGACATCAACACCGTGATGGCCGGGATCCTCGTCCTTACCGTGTTCGCGCTCGCGCTCGACGCCGCGGTCGGGCGGATCGAGAAGCGCCTGATGCGCTGGCAACCCGCAGCGGGCGAGACCGAGAAGCTCTGACTCGGGCAAGGAGGGGCCATGGCCAAGGACATCGCCGCGATGGAGGACAGCAACCGGTCCGCCAATCCCAGCATCCACGACATCTCCGATCCGGCGCGGAGGGTGGTCCTGCGCGGCGGCCTCGGCGCGGCCTTCGCGCCCTGGCTGGCGCCGCTCGGCGCCGCGACCGGACTGGCCGGCTGCGCGCAGCCCGGCGGCGAATCGGGCGCCGGCGCGGCTGCACCGCGCATCGGCTTCGCCTCGGTGCCGGCGTCGGCGGCCGACCGCGTCACGGTTCCCGAGGGCTACGCCGCGACGCCTTTCATGCCCTGGGGCGAGCCCATCGGCATCGCCGGCGCGATGCCGGCGTTTCGCGACGACGCGGGCAACAGCGCCGCTGAGCAGGCGCTGCAGATGGGCATGCACCACGACGGCGTCCACTACTTCGCGCTCGACGGCAGCCGGCGCGGCCTGCTGGTGATGAACCACGAGTACGCCGACGACGGGCTGCTTCACCCCGGCGGCATGGCGAACTGGAACGTCGAGAAAGTGCGAAAGAGCCAGGCGGCGCACGGCGTCTCGGTGACCGAGATCGCCTGGCAGGGCGACCGCTGGCAACCGGTACGGCCTTCGCGATACGCGCGGCGCTTCACCGCCACGACGCCCTTCACCGTCGGCGGCCCGGCCGCCGGCCATGCGCTCATGAAGACCGCCGCAGATCCCGCCGGCCGGCAGGTCCTCGGCACGATCAACAACTGCGCCAGCAGCCTGACGCCCTGGGGCACCTACCTCTCCGGCGAAGAGAACTTCGCCTACTACTTCAATGCCGCCGAGCAGCCGACGCCGCACGAGCGGCGATGGGGGCTGCGCAAGGGCGGTGTCGGCTACCGCTGGCACGAGCACGACCCGCGCTTCGATGCCGTGCAGCACCCGAACGAGCCGAACCGCTTCGGCTGGGTGGTCGAGATCGATCCCTTCGATCCCCAGAGCGTGCCGGTCAAGCGCACCGCGCTCGGCCGCGCCGCGCACGAAGGCGCCTGGGTCGCGGTGACGCGCGATCGCCGCGCCGTCGTCTACTCGGGCGAGGACGCGCGCTTCGAGTACATCTACAAGTTCGTCAGCCGCGACTCGATCCGCCCCGGTGGCGGTGCGGCGAATGCAACGCTGCTCGATCACGGCACGCTCTACGTCGCCCGCTTCGACGCCGACGGACGCGGCCGCTGGCTGCCGATGGTCGCCGGCACCGGACCGCTCGCCGGCTTCGCCGATCAGGGCGAGGTGGTGATCAGGTCGCGCCAGGCGAGCGACGCGCTCGGCGCGACGAAGATGGACCGGCCCGAGTGGCTGGCGATCGATGCCGCCTCGCGCTGGGTCTACTGCACCCTCACCAACAACTCGAGCCGTGGCCAGCTCGGCTTTCCGGGGGTCGACGCGGCCAACCCGCGGGCCAACAACGTGATGGGCCAGATCATCCGCTGGAAGGAGGACGGCGACTTCGACGGCGAGACCTTCGAATGGAACCACCTCGTCCTCGCCGGCGATCCCGCCAACGAGCGCGCGGAGGCCAAGGGCAACGTCAAGGGCGACGTCTTCGCCTGTCCCGACGGCATCTCGTTCGACGCCCGCGGCACGCTCTGGGTGCAGACCGACATGGGGCCGACGGTGATGAACCGCGGCGAGATGGCGCGCATCGGCAACAACCAGATGCTCGCCTGCGACGTGGCCACCGGGGAGATGCGGCGCTTCCTGGTCGGCCCGGTCAACTGCGAGATCACCGGCGCGACCTGGACGCCCGACGGACGCACGATGTTCGTCAACATCCAGCATCCGGGCGAGACGCCGAGCGAGCGCAGCGAGCCGGCCGAGCCGCGCCGGTTCAGCAACTGGCCCGACTTCCGTCCCGACGGCCGGCCGCGCAGCGCGACGGTGGTGATCCGCAAGCTCGACGGCGGTGTGATCGGCAGCTGAGGTCGCACCCCGCGACCGGGGTGGGAGACTTCCGACAGGGTTCCGCGACCGGCACCGATGGTGGCGCCGCCTCGCGCCGCCTACCTTCGCTCGATCCTCATTGCCGGGAGAGAGCCGTGAACGCCGAAACCCGCATCGCCCTGGGCCTCGGCCTCGCGCTGATCGTCACCTGTGCCGCGCTGGCGCAGACCGCGCCTGCCGTGCAGCGTGCCGGCAACGTCGAGTACGTCAGCGGCGGCGCCGGTGAAGAGGAACGGGCGGCGATGACGGCGCAGCGGGGCGCGTTTGCGCTGCGTATCGTCTTCAGCGAGCCGGGCGGTGCGTACGCCGTTGCCGATCACGTCGACGTCAGCCAGGGCAGCGCCAAGATCGTCGGTGTCGATAAGGCCGGACCGATCCTGATGCTGAACCTGGCCCCGGGCGACTACGCCGTGGACGCCAGCTTTGCGGGCAAAACCGAGCGTCGCCAGGTGCGGGTCGGCCGCGAC
>DATCGH010000176.1:0-2264 GCA_036509055.1 Caldimonas sp. | reverse complement strand
AACACCTGCGGCCAGCTCTTCAGCGCCTTCATCCGGCCGAGCCAGGCCTTGACGTTCGGGTACGCCGCGAGGTCGCTGCCGATCACCTCGGCCAGGGCGACGTACGAGACCGCGTGGTAGTCGGCGATCGTCAGCGCGTCGCCGCACAGCCAGTTGCTGCCCGTGCCGAGGATGTGGTCGTTCAGCACCGTGAGCCAGGTCTGCGCCCGCTCCTTGGCGCGTTCGAGCGTCGCCGCCTGGGCCTCGTCGCTGCGCCGCTTGTGGCTGTCGAAGATCTGCGGGTAGACCAGGCCGTAGACCAGGTCGCTGCACAGCTGGGTGCTGGTCCAGTCCATGCGCTCGTTGACCCGCGCCCGCTGCTTCAGGTCCTTCGGGTAGGCCGGCGAGCCGGTCTTCTCGGCCAGGTACTTGAGGATCGCCGAGTTCTCGGTCAGCACGAAGTCGCCGTCCTCGAGCGTCGGGATCAGCCGGTTCGGGTTGAGGCTGGAATAGGGCGGCTTCATGTGCTCGCCGGTGAACAGGTCGACCACCTGCATCTCGAGCGGGATGCCGCTCTCGGCGGCGAACAGCATGACGGTGCGGCTGGTGGTGGAGATCGGGTGGTGGTACAGCTTCATGACGGTGTGTCCTTCGATGAGGGAGGGGGCCGGCGCGAAAAAGGCGCAACGATAGGCGCACTGCCCGGCCGCGTCGATGCGCACCGCTGCAAGTCCCGCGTGCAAGAATGCAGTGCAGCAAAAACCGCGGCCGCGACGCGCTCTCGCACCCGCGTCCGCACCCTGCAAGGGTCGCCCGGTGACACTCGAATGGAGTGACTTCAAGGTCCTGCTGGCGCTCCACCGCGCGAGCTCGGTGGCGGGCGCGGCGCGGCTGCTCCAGGTCGACAACTCGACCGTCAGCCGCCGCCTGGCGGCGCTGGAGGAAGCGGTGGAGGCCAAGCTGCTGATTCGCGGCGGCCGCGAGTTCACCTGGACGACCGCGGGCCGCACCCTGATCGAGGCCGGCGAGGCGATGGAGGCCGCGGCGACCGCGGCCTTGCGCGTGGTGCGCACGGCGAAGGTCGAGCTGAGCGGCACGGTCCGAATCTCGGTTCCGCCCGGCTTCGTGCCGGTGCTGATGGGCCGGGTGCTGCCGGCCCTGCGCCAGGCGCACCCGTCGCTGCGGGTCGAGCTCGACGGCGGCTTTCAGCGCGTCGATCTGGCCAAGGGCGAGGCCGACATCGCGGTTCGCATGATGCGTCCCGAGGAGCCCGACCTGGTGGCCTGCGGTCCCTTCGCCTGCGGCTGGTTCGCCTATGCGTCGGCTTCCTATCTCGAGGCGCGCGGCTGCCCGGAGAGTTTCGACGCGCTCGCCAGCCACTCGCTCGTCCTGTACATCGAGGCCCTGCACCGCGTGTCGCCGCTGCGCTGGATGGAGGCGTACCGGGGCGAGGCGCGCGAGCTGATGCGCGTCGACAACCTCGAGGTCGCCTGCCAGGCGATCGCCGCCGGCGGCGGCATCGCCGTGCTGCCGTGCGTCATCGCCGACGCGGTGCCCGAGCTTCGCCGGGTCTTTCCCGAGCGCGTGGCGGTCAACTCGGGCTGGGTTGTCTTTCACGAGGCCGCGCGCGACACCTCACGGGTGCGGGTCGTGGCCGAGGCATTGAAGGACTTCTTCCGCAGCAACGAGGCGATGTTCTCCGGTCTGCTGCCTCATCGATGACGAAGACGACGAGCCCGCAACGGCTCGACATCGAGGATGCCGACCGGCCGCGCGGCAGCCTGACCTTTCGCCGCATCCTTCGCTAGCCCGTTCGCAGCTGTCGGAGCCGGAGTTCGGCGACAGCAGTCATCCGCAAATGGCAACGGACGACTGCGACAAGATCGGCCGCGAAACACCATACCATTGGCCGCGGTGAGGGCGTACGTAGGGTTCACACGGCCACGTCGCCGCGCGGTATCGGCTGCGGTCCAGCGAGACGAAGTACTGGAGCTCTCGCAAGGAGCTAACCCATTTTGATTCTTGGACCGCTGGCAACAGAATTCGTGTAGCTCGCCCGCCATGTCACTTTGCTCATTGCATTTCGGACGCGCGAGCGCGATCGGCATGTTGCTGGTCGGCATGGCCTGCGCGGGCGCAGGCGCTGAGGAGGCGGTACGGCTGCAGCGCGTGGCCAGCACCGGCGAAGCCGCTCCGGGCGGTGGCGTGTTCGACCGCTTCGGCGCCGAGGCCGCGCCGATCGTCGCGCCGGTGAACGCGCGCGGCGATGTGGCCTTCTTCGCCAC
>DATCGH010000175.1:0-9278 GCA_036509055.1 Caldimonas sp. | reverse complement strand
GCCGGACAGCGCCGCCTCGGCCCAGCGCGCCGCACAGCCGAGCGGCCGCGGGCCTGCGGCATCGACGCCGGCGAGCTGGAACCGTTCGACGAAAGGCTGCAGGTCGGCCTCGATCGCCGCCGTCGCGTCGGTGATGGCGCGCAGCTCGGCGCCGTCGCGCTGTTGCTGGCGCAGCGCCGCGAGCCGCTCGCTGGCCCGGTTCAGCGGCGCGAGGAAGGCCTGCCCGGCGCGGCCGAGGGCGTCGGCGATCGCCGCCGGGACCCGCGCGCCGTCGTTGCGCGGCGCGACCGGAGAGACGCCGGGGCAGACACGGTCGCGCACGGCCATCTCGGCGGCCGCCACCGCCGGATCGCGGCAGAGCGCCGGCAGCAGCGGCGCCGGCAGGCCTTCGATGCGAAACCCGGCCTCGGTGAAGCGCCGATCCCTGCCGGCGCCGAAGTCGGCCACCTGCGCGAACGCCGGCAGCAGCAGGGCGATCGCCCCGGCGATGGCCAGCGCCTCCAGCCACGAAGGAATGGCGGCGAACCGGCCGGGGGTCGCGCGCGCCGGGCTGGCCAGGGTGGCGATCTGCATCAAGGGGTCGAGATCGTCGCGGCCGGGAGCGTCGAGGCGATGGCGCTCAGAACGAGGGCCCGGCCGGGGCTGCGGAAGCGGCCTCGACGCGGATGTACTGCCCCACCTGGAATGGCGGCGGCGCGTCGTAGCGTCGCACCCGCATGGAACCGTTCGGCATGCGCAGCGTCGCGTCGTACAGGGTGCGGCTGGTGGCCGCGCGCTGCGCCTCCTGGCCGAGCACGGCGCCGCCGATGGCGCCGAGGGCGCCCGTCACATGGCGCTCGTGCGCCTTGCCGATCTCCTCGCCGAACAGCGCGCCGGCGATGCTGCCCGCGACCGCGCCGGCATAGGCCGGACCGGTCTGCACCTCGACCGCACGGATCGCTTCGACCCGCGCGCAGTCGCGACAGGCGACCGGGCGGCTTCCCGGCGGCACGAGGGTCGGAAAGCCGAGCGGTGGCGGCGGCGACCACGCCGGTACCGGCACGCGCGCCGGCGCCGCCCGCACCGGGGCCGGCAGGGGCATGGCCTGGGTGACGACGGGAGGCGAGGTCTGGGCCATGGGCGGCGGCGCCGGGCCGGGTGAAGCTGCCGCGGCCGGCGCCGGGGAGGCCACCGGCGTCGGTGGTGCGCCATCGAGCAGGAGCGATTCCTCGAGCGTGGCGCGGACCACCGTGCCGTCGCGCCAGACGGTGGCCACGGCCGTGCTCCCGGCGCGGATGCGATCGCCGGCGTCGATGACGTGCGAGCCTTCGTAGATGCCCGGCTCGACCTCGCGCAGTTCGACCAGGCGGCGCACGCCCTCGACCAGCACCGTCGCCGAGGCGCCGGGGCTGGCGAAGACGCTGAACTGGAGGACGGTGCCGGGGGCGAGACTGGCCACCTGCTCGACGTCGAAGGCATCGACGAACACCGCCCCGGGCGCGGTGCGGCCCGGGGGAGCCGCCTGGGACGGCGCGATGCCGAGCAGCCACGCCGCGAACATGCCGACGATCAACCGGCCCACGCACGCCATGCCAACTCTCCCAAGGCCCCCGAGATCGCGGGCGAGGAGCGGCGCGCGGCAGCACTTCGCCGCAGCCGCACCGACCCTCGTCAGTGGCTAACGCCGAGCGCGGCGAATCGCCGACAGGGTCAACGGCAGGACGGCGAAATGGGCGAAAGTTTTCGTTGCTTCACAAAACTACACAAAGCGGGTGAAGCGACCGCCGGCCGCGCTATTTCTCGCGCGCGGCGAGGATGTCGGCGTCGATCTTGGCCGCGCGCAACGCCGCCGGGCGTGTCGTCACGCGCTCGATGTAGGCCTTGATCGCCGGGGTCTCCGGAACGAGCTTGAACATCGTCGTCCAGCGCAGGGCCGTGCCCCAGAGCACGTCGACCGCGGTGAAGCGCTCGCCGAGCAGGTAGGGACCGTCGCCGAGCTGGTCGATCAGCGTCTTCATCATGGTGTCGTAGTCGCCGTAGGGCGAGGTCGCCGGCGGCGCCGGATCGCGCTTCAACGACTTGTCGACCAGCGCCGGCTCGAACGAGGCGTTGTAGAAGAACATCCAGCGCAGGTACGGGCCGCGCAGTGGATCGCCGATCGCCGGCGTCAGGCCGGCTTCCGGGTAGAGATCGGCGAGATAGGTGTAGACGGCGCCCTGCTCGGTGACGAGCGCGCCGTCGTGGACGATCGCCGGCACCTTGCCCATCGGATTGACGCCAAGGTAGTCGCTCCCTCGCGACTCCTTCTTCTGCAGGTCGAGCGGGCGCAGCTCGTAGTCGGCGCCGAGCTCCTCGAGCAGGACCAGCGTGCCGGCCGAACGCGATTGCGGCGAGTGATAGAAGATGACCTTGCGGCTTGCAGCCATTGCGATCTCCGGCGAGCGACGGGCCGAGGCGGTCCGGCCATTCTCCCCGCGCTCAGGCGAATCGGGCGAACACCTCGTCCAGCCGTGCGGTCATTGCGGCGCGAGCCGCGGCCTCGACGAAGCTGGCGTCGAAGCTGTTGCGGGCAAGCGCGTAGGCCTCGGCCGCGCCAAGGCTCGGCAGGGCGGCGAACGCCGCCAGGAAGTTGGCGTTCATGTAGCCGCCGAAGTAGGCCGGATCGTCGGAGTTGACGGTGGCGCACAGGCCCGCGTCGAGCAGCGCGGGCAGGCGATGGCTTTCCATCTCGGCGTAGACGCAGAGCTTGACGTTGGAAAGCGGGCACACGGTCAGCGGCACGCGCGCCGCGGCGAGCCGGCGGACGAGCGCCGGGTCCTCGAGGCAGCGCACGCCGTGGTCGATGCGCTCGACCTGAAGGACGTCGAGCGCGCTCTCGATGTAGGCCGGCGGCCCTTCCTCGCCGGCATGGGCGACGCGGTGCAGGCCGAGCCGCCCGGCCTCGGCGAACACCCGGGCGAACTTTTCCGGCGGATGGCCGCGCTCGCTGCTGTCGAGGCCGACGCCGATGAAATGCTGGCGATGCGGAAGCGCGTCGTGCAGGGTCTCTAGCGCCTCCTCCTCGCTCAGGTGGCGCAGGAAGCACAGGATCAGCGCGCTCGAGATCCCGAGCTCGCGCTCGGCCCGGGCGCCGGCGCTCGCCAGGCCGCGGATCACGGCGCCGATCGGCACGCCGCGGGCGGTGTGCGTCTGCGGGTCGAAGAACAATTCGGCGCGGACGACGTTGTCGGCGGCGGCGCGGCGAAAGTACGCCATCGCCATCGCCTCGAAGTCGCTCTCGTCGAGCAGCACGCTGGCGCCGGCGTAGTAGATGTCGAGGAAGCTCTGCAGGTCGGTGAACGCGTAGGCCGCGCGCAGCGACTCGACGTCGGGGTAGGCGAGCGCCACCCCGTTCTTTCGCGCCAGCTCGAAGATCAGCTCGGGCTCGAGCGAGCCCTCGATGTGGATGTGCAGCTCGGCCTTCGGCATCGCGCAGAGCAGCTCGGGGAGCCGCTCGCGCGCGATCCTGCCGAAGTCCATCGCCGGATGCGCCCTACTTCTTCTCGCCGCCGGGGACCTTGCCCTCGACGCCCTTGACGTAGAAGTTGATGCCGCCCATGAACTTGTCGTCGGCGTTCGTGCCGGCGGCGAGCACTTCCTTGCC
Source organism: Caldimonas sp. (assembly GCA_036509055.1). Classification (GTDB taxonomy): domain Bacteria; phylum Pseudomonadota; class Gammaproteobacteria; order Burkholderiales; family Burkholderiaceae_C; genus Schlegelella_A. Next base: position 5,656 of record DATCGH010000175.1, on the reverse strand, counting down.
CTCGTTGCTGACGATCGGGCCCTTCCAGATCACGAAGGTGCCGGCCTTGAGCCCGGCCTTGACGCCCTCGACCTTGGTCTTGAGGTCGGCGGGCACCTTGTCGGAGATCGAGACGATGTCGATCGCCCCTTCCTTCACGCCCCACCACACGCCGCCGCCGCCCTTCCAGGTGCCGTCGAGCGCGTCCTGGACCGCATTGATGTAGTACGGCGCCCAGTTGATGATCGACGAGGCGAGGTGGGCGTTCGGCGCGTAGGCGGTCATGTCGCTGTCCCAGCCGAAGGCGTACTTGCCGGCCTTGCCCGCGGTCTGCAGCACGGCCGAGGAGTCGGTGTTCTGCATCAGCACGTCGGCGCCGCCGTTGATCAGCGACTGCGCGGCTTCCGTTTCCTTCGGCGGGTTGAACCACTCGTTGACCCAGACCACCTTGGTCTTGACGTTCGGGTTGACCGACTGCGCCCCCATCGTGAAGCTGTTGATGTTGCGGATCACCTCGGGAATCGGGATCGAGCCGACCACGCCGAGGGTGTTGGTCTTGGTCATGCCGCCGGCGATCACGCCGGCCATGTAGGCGCCTTCGTAGGTGCGGCTGTCGTAGGTGCGCATGTTCTCGGCCTGCTTGTAGCCGGTGGCATGCTCGAACTTCACGTCCTTCAGGTCGGCGGCGGTCTTGAGCATCGGCTCCATGTAGCCGAAGGTGGTGCCGAAGATCAGCTTGTTGCCCTGGCCGGCCATGTCGCGGAACACGCGCTCGGCATCGGCCGCCTCCGGCACCTTCTCGACGAACGAGGTCTGGACCTTGTCGCCGAAGTGCTTCTCCACCGCCTTGCGTGCGTTGTCGTGGGCGAACGTCCAGCCGCCGTCGCCGACCGGGCCGACGTAGGCGAAGGCGACCTTCAGCGGGCCCTTCGCAGCCGCCGGCGCAGCCGAGGCGGCCGCCATCGGCGCCGACGCCGGCGCGGCCGTCGTGGTGGTCGTCTCTTCCTTCTTGCTGCAACCGGCCACCGCCGCCAGCGCGGCGACGGCGCTCCAGCCGGCGAGTTGGACGAAGGACCGTTTCGAGAATCGAGGCATGGTGGCTCCCAGTGGTTTTAGGAAAGACGGCTCCGCCCGCGGCGAAGCGACGATTATCAAGGACGGCTAGCCGGGGAAGAAAGGCTTGCCGATCGACGCCGGCATGTTGATTCGGATGAACGACGCGTTGCGCGAGATCAGCACCAGGACGACGATGGTCGCGAGGTAGGGCAGCATGGTGAGGAACTGGCTCGGTACCTGCACGCCTTCGCCCTGCAGGTGGAACTGCAGCATGGTCACGCCGCCGAACAGGTAGGCGCCGAGCAGCACCCGCGCCGGCCGCCAGGTGGCGAAGGTGGTGAGCGCGAGCGCGATCCAGCCCTTGCCGGCGATCATCCCTTCGACCCAGAGCGGCGTGTAGACGGTGGAAACGTAGGCGCCGGAGATGCCGCAGAGCGCGCCGCCGACGAGCACCGCGGCGAAGCGGATCCGCCGCACCGGATAGCCGAGCGCATGCGCCGACTCGGGCGACTCGCCGACCGCGCGCAGCACCAGTCCCGAGCGGGAGCGATAGAGGAACCAGGCGATCGCGACCGTGAGGGCGATCGCGACATAGACCATCGGATGCTGGCGGAACAGCGCCGGCCCGAGGACGGGGATGTCGGCCAGGCCCGGGATCTGGAAGTTCGGCCGCTCGCCGAGCTTTTCCTGGGTGTAGCGGATGCCGATGAAGGCCGAGAAGCCGACGCCGAACAGGCTGAGCGCGAGCCCGCTCGCGTACTGGTTGGTGTTGAGCCAGATCACGAGCACGCCGAAGGCCGCCGCCATCGCCGCCCCGGCGAGCGCGCCGGCGCCCAGGCCGAGCCAGTCGTTTCCGGTGTGCACGACGGTCGCGAAGCCGGCCACCGCGGCAACCAGCATCATCCCTTCGGCGCCGAGGTTGACGATGCCGGCCCGCTCGTTGATCAAGAGGCCGAGTGCGGCGAAGGCCAGCACCGTGCCCGAGTTGAGCGTCGCCGCGACCAGCAGCGGCAGGGAATCCATCATGTGCTTGCTCCCTTCACCGCCGTCTTCCAGCGCACCCGGTAGGCGATCAGGGTGTCGCAGGCCAGCAGGGTGAACAGCAGCAGGCCCTGAAACACGCCGGTGAGCGACTTCGGCAGGCCGAGCCGCGACTGCGCCAGCTCGCCGCCGATGTAGAACATGCTCATCAGGATCGCCGAGAAGACGATGCCCACCGGATGCAGCCGGCCGACGAAGGCGACGATGATCGCCGCGAAGCCGTAGCCCGCCGGCACGTGCGGCGTGAGCTGGCCGAGCGGTCCGGCAACCTCCAGCCCGCCGGCCAGGCCGGCCATGCCGCCGGAGAGCAGCAGCGTGCTCCACAGGGCCTTGCGCGAGGAAAAGCCCGCATAGCGCGCCGCCGCCGGCGCCAGGCCGCCCACTTGCAGCTGGAAGCCGGCGTAGGTGCGGAACAGCAGCAGCCAGAACGCGCCGACGGCGAGCAGCCCGGCGATCGCGCCGAGATTGACTCTGAAGCTTCCGAACAGGCGCGGCACCTGGGTCGACTTGTAGAAGGTGATGGTCTGCGGAAAGTTGTAGCCGAGCGGGTCCTTCCAGGGACCGTAGACGAGGTAGTTCAGCAGCTGCTCGGCGACGTAGACGAGCATCAGGCTGACCAGGATCTCGTTGGCGTTGAAGCGGTCGCGCAGCAGCGCGACGATCGCCGCCCAGGCCATGCCACCGAGGATGCCGCCCGCCAGCACCGGCAGGAAGAACCAGTTGCCGGTGTCCTTGGTCGCGAGCATGGCGATGCCGCTGGCGGCGATGGCGCCGACGACGAACTGGCCCTCGGCGCCGATGTTCCAGACGTTGGAGCGAAAGCAGACCGCGAGGCCGAGGGCCACGAGCAGCAGCGGTGTCGCCTTCATCGCCAGTTCCGAGAGCGCATAGGCGCTCTTCACCGGCTCGACGAAGAAGACGGCGAGGCCGCGCAGCGGATCCTTGCCGAGCAGGACGAACAGGATCGTGCCGATCACCACCGTGATCGCGAGCGCGAGCAGCGGCGAGGCGATCGACATCGCCTTCGAGGGCTCCGGACGCTGCTCAAGCCTGAGCATCGCTCGTGTCCTTGCGCCAGAGGCCGCTCATCCATTCGCCGATCTGCTCGATCGTCGCCTCGGCGGTGCGCACGCTCGGCGAGACCCGGCCCTGGGCGATGACGACCAGACGGTCGCAGATCTCGAACAGCTCGTCGAGCTCCTCGCTCACCACCAGCACGGCACAGCCGTTGTCGCGCAGCGCCAGCAGCTCGCCGCGGATCTGCGCCGCCGCGCCGACGTCGACGCCCCAGGTCGGCTGCGAGACGATCAGCAGCTTCGGATCGGCGTCGATCTCGCGGCCGACGATGAACTTCTGCAGGTTGCCGCCCGAGAGGCTCTTGGCCGCCGACCCGGGACCGCCGGCACGGACGAAGAAGCGGCGGATCAGGGCCTCGGCGAGGGCATCGATGTCGCCGATGCGCAGCCACCCGCCGCGGCCGACGGCACGGGTGCGGGTGAGCAGCGTGTTCTGCGCCAGCGAGAGCGTCGGCACGGCGCCGCGGCCGAGCCGCTCCTCGGGAACGAAGTGCAGGCCGCCGCGGCGACGGCGGCGCGGCGTGTCGCGGGCGATGTCCTGGTCGAACAGGCGGATCGAGCCCTTGGGCGCGCGCACGTCCTCGCCGGAAAGCGCACGCATCAGCTCCTGCTGGCCATTGCCCGAGACGCCGGCGATGCCGACCACCTCGCCGGCGCGGACCTCGAAGGAGATCGCCTCGAGGCTGGTGCCGAACGGGTCTTCCTTGGGCAGCGAGAGCGAGCGGACCTCGAGCACGACGGCACCGGCGCGGGCCTCGCGGTGCTGCAGCTGCGGCGGCTCGGCGCCGATCATCAGGCGCGACAGGCTGGCGTTGGTCTCCAGGGTCGGGTCGACTTCGCCGGTGACCTTGCCGCCGCGCAGCACCGTGCAGTGGTGGCAGAGGCTGCGGATCTCGTCGAGCTTGTGCGAGATGTAGAGGATGGAGCAGCCTTCGGAAGCGAGCTTCCTCAGGGTGACGAAGAGCGTCTGCACCGCCTGCGGCGTCAGCACCGAGGTCGGCTCGTCGAGGATCAAGAGCTTCGGGTTGGTCATCAGCGCGCGCACGATCTCGACCCGCTGCCGCTCGCCGACCGAAAGCGTGTGCACCGGCCGGAGCGGATCGACCTCGAGGCCGTAGACGCCGGCGACCTCGCGGATCCGCTTCGTCACCTCTGCCAGCGGCAGCGACTTGTCGAGGCCGAGCCAGACGTTCTCCGCCGCGGTCAGGGTGTCGAACAGGCTGAAGTGCTGGTAGACCATGCTGATGCCCAGCGCCCGGGCCGCCGCCGGCGAGGCGATCTGCACCGGCTCGCCGTTCCAGCGGATCTCGCCTTCGTCGGGCCGGACCGCGCCGTAGATGATCTTCATCAGGGTCGACTTGCCGGCGCCGTTCTCGCCGAGCACGGCATGGATCTGGCCGGGCGCGACCTGGAGGCTCACCCGGTCGTTGGCCTTCACCGCCGGGTACTGCTTGCTGATGTCGACGAGCTCGAGACGCATGGGCCGGGATTCTGGGGGCTGCTCAGTGAAGGTTCATTCGCCGATAGCGGCTCTCGCCGGCGACGAACGATTCGACCAGGTTGCGTTCGTCGGCGAGCGTCATCCAGGCGAAGACGCGCTCATGCAATGTGCGGGCCACCTCGTGGCGGCGGGCGGCGACCGCGCCGACCGCGGGGTCCCAGATGCAGACATCGGCCATCGTCTGCGGCTCGAGCGTGCCGATCTCGCGTCCCAGGCCCAGCGCCTCGGCCGCGCCGCGGGTCGCCGCATGCAGCGCCTTCCAGGCAGTGAGGCGTTCGCCGGCCAGGGCCTGCACCTTGTAGGCCTCGGCCATGTTGCGCAGCATCGACAGGCTCGTGCCGCCGCCGACGTCGCTCGCCAGGCTGACGTTCACCCCGGCGGCCTCGGCGGCACGCCAGCCGAACAGGCCGCTGCCGAGGAACAGGTTCGACGACGGCGAGTGGGCGATCTGCGCCCCGGCGGCGGCGAGCGCGGCGCGGTCGGCGTCCTCGAGCCAGATGCCGTGGGCGAAGACGCTCTTCGCATGCAGCAGGCCGGCCTGGGCATAGACGTCGAGGTAGCTGCGCGCCGCCGGAAACAGCTCCCGCACCCAGGCGACCTCGGCCCGGTTCTCCGCCAGGTGGGTCTGCATGTAGAGGCTGGGGTCGGCGGCGCAGAGGCGCCCGGCGAGCGCCAGCTGCTCCGGCGAGCTGGTCGGCGCGAAGCGCACCGTCACGGCGTAGGCGAGCCGGCCCTTGCCATGCCAGCGGCCGATCAGCGCTTCCATCTCGCGCTCGGCGCCGAGGACGTCGTCGCGCAGGTCGTCCGGTGCATTCCGGTCCATCAGCACCTTGCCAGCGATGACGCGCATGCCGCGCACCTCCGCGGCGGCGAACAGGGCGTCGACCGATTGCGGATGCACGGTCGGGAAGACCACTGCCGCGGTGGTGCCGTGGGCGAGCAGCGCATCGAGGAACAGGGCCGCCGTCGCCGCGGTGTGCGGCGGGTCGGCGTGGCGCGCCTC
>DATCGH010000174.1:0-5360 GCA_036509055.1 Caldimonas sp. | reverse complement strand
GGCAGCCTGCACGGGGTGAAACCGGTCGACCTGCTCGCCGGGCTGCTCGTGAAACTGCAGCAGCGGCATGGTTTCGATCCGGCGCAGCTCGACGACGTCGTGATGGGCGTGGTGTCGCCGGTCGGCGAGCAGGGCTCGGTGATCGCCAAGACGGCGGCACTCAAGGCCGGCTGGGATGTCAAGGTCGCCGGCATGCAGATCAACCGCTTCTGCGCCTCCGGCCTGGAGGCGGTGAATCTCGCCGCGCAGAAGGTCGCGAGCGGCTGGGAGGACATGGTCGTCGCCGGCGGCGTGGAGAGCATGTCGCGCGTGACGATCGGCTCCGACGGCGGCGCCTGGGCCCAGGATCCGGCCACCAACCTCGCGATCGGCTTCGTGCCCCAGGGCATCGGCGCCGACCTGATCGCCACGCTGGCGGGCTGGGACCGAGACGACGTCGACCGCTACGCGTTGACCTCGCAGCAGCGGGCCGCGGCGGCGCAGGCGGCCGGCCGATTCGACCGCTCGGTGATCGCGGTCGACGACGAGCTCGGCCTGGCGCTGTTGGAGCGCGACGAGTTCATCAAGCCGCGCACCACGCTCGAAGGCCTGGGGCAGCTCAAGGTCGCCTTCGCCGAGCTCGGCGCGATGGGGTTCGATGCCGTCGCGCTCGCTCGCTATCCGCAGGTGGAGCGGATCGAGCATGTGCACACCGCCGGCAACTCCTCGGGCATCGTCGACGGCGCCGCGGCGGTGCTGATCGGCAGCGAGGCCAAGGGCCGCGAGCTCGGCCTGGCGCCGCGCGGCCGGATCGTCGCCACCGCGCTCTCCGGCGCCGACCCGACCATCATGCTGACCGGGCCGATGCCGGCGACGCGGAAGGCCCTCGCCAAGGCCGGTCTGACGATCGACGACATCGACCTGTTCGAGGTCAACGAAGCCTTCGCCGCGGTGCCGATGCGCTTCATGCGCGAGATGGGCGTGCCGCACGAGAAGGTCAACGTCAACGGCGGCGCGATCGCCCTCGGCCATCCGCTCGGTGCCACCGGGGCGATGCTGGTCGGCACGCTGCTCGACGAGCTCGAGCGGCGCCAGCTCAAGCGCGGCCTGGTGACGCTCTGCGTCGGCGGCGGCATGGGCATCGCGACGATCGTCGAACGGCTCTAGGCGAGGCGCGATGAACACCCTCCGCTACGAGCTCGATGCCGACGGCATCGCCACGATCACCTTCGACGCACCCGACTCGCCCGTCAACACCATGACGGTCGAGTGGCAGGCCGACCTGGCCGAGGCGGCCGCGCAGCTCGGCCGCGACAAGGAGAAGATCAAGGGCGTGCTGCTCGCCTCGGCGAAGACGACCTTCTTCGCCGGCGCAGCGCTGAAGACCGTGATGACCTTGACCGACGCCGACGCCGCACCCGGCTTCGCCCGGGTCGAGGCGATGAAGGCGAGCTTTCGTGCCATCGAGACGCTCGGCCGGCCGGTCGTGGCGCTGCTCAACGGCGCGGCACTCGGCGGCGGTTGGGAGGTGGCCCTGATCGGCCATGCCCGCTTCGCCCTCGACGATCCGAAGATCCGCTTCGGCACGCCCGAGGTCACGCTCGGGTTGATCCCCGGCGCGACCGGCATCATCAAGACGGTCCGCAAGCTCGGCCTGATGGCGGCCCAGCCCTACCTAATCGAAGGCAAGCTCTTCGGCCCGCGCGAGGCGGTCGAGCTCGGCTGGGTCGAGGCCCTGGCAGGCAACGCTGAGGAGATGCGCGCCGCCGCCCTCGCCTGGATCGCGGCCCATCCGGATGCGACGCAGCCGTGGGAAGCGCGCGACTACCGGATGCCCGGGGGCACGCCATCGACGCCGAAGATCGCCGCCGGGCTGGCGGTCGCGCCGGCGATGCTGCTGAAGAAGACGCGTCATCTCTATCCGGCGGCCGAGGCCGTCCTCGAGACCATGGTCGAGGGCGCGCTCGTCGACTACGACACGGCCACCCGGATCGAAAGCAGGAAGCTGGCGAAGATCATGGTCTCGCAGACGGCGAAGAACATGATCCAGGCGTTCTTCTTCGACCTGAACGCCATCAAGTCCGGCAAGTCGCGGCCGGCGGGATTCCCGGCATGGAAGCCGCGCAAGGTGGGGGTGCTCGGCGCCGGCATGATGGGCGCGGGCATCGCCCACGCCAATGCGGCGCGGGGCATTGCGGTGGTGCTCAAGGACGTCTCGCCCGCCAAGGTCGAGGCCGGCCTGGCGGCGGTGAAGAAGGTCACCGGGTCGCAGGTCGCCAAGGGGCGGATGGATCCGCTCGCCGAAGCGAAGCTGCTCGGACTGATCACGCCCACGGTCGAGGCCGGCGCGCTCGACGGCTGCGAGCTGATCGTCGAGGCGGTTTTCGAGAACCGCGCCCTGAAGGCCGAGGTGACGCGCGAGGCCGAGCCGCTGCTCGCCCCGAACGGCCTGTTCGCGAGCAACACCTCGACCCTGCCGATCAGCGGCCTGGCCGCGGCCAGCCGCGCGCCGGAGCGTTTCGTCGGCCTGCACTTCTTCTCGCCGGTGCACCGGATGCAGCTGGTCGAGATTATCCGCGGCAAGGAAACGAGCGAGGAGACGATCGCCCGCGCCTACGACTACGTGATGGCGATCGGCAAGACGCCGATCGTCGTCAACGATTCGCGCGGCTTCTTCACCAGCCGGGTGTTCGGTACCTTCGTCATGGAGGGCGCGACGATGCTGGCCGAGGGCGTGCCGGCGCCACTGATCGAACATGCGGCGCTGGCGGTGGGCATGCCGGTCGGGCCGCTGGCGGTGATCGACGAGACCTCGCTCTCGCTTTCGGTCCATGTCATGGACCAGACCCGCGCCGATCTCGCCGCCGAGGGGCGCAGCCACGCCTTGTCGGCCGGCGAGCAGCTGGTCGAGCGCATGGTCAAGGAGCTCAAGCGCCCCGGCCGCGCCGGCGGTGGCGGCTTCTACGACTATCCGCAAGGCGGGGCCAAGCGCCTCTGGCCGGAATTGAAGGCGCGGTTCGAGACGCCGGCGGGTGCCCATGCGGACATCGGCATGCTCGGCCGGCGCTTCCTCTACCGGCAGGCGATTGAAACCGCGAGGTGCCTCGCCGAAGGCGTGCTGACCAGCACGCACGAGGCCAACGTCGGCTCGATCTTCGGCATCGGCTTTCCGGCCTGGACCGGCGGCGCGATCCAGTTCATCGCTTCCGAGGGCCGCGAGCACTTCATCGCCCGGGCCCACGATCTCGCGGCGCGCTACGGCGAGCGCTTCACGCTCTCGCCGGCCGTCCAGGCGGCGCTTCCCTAGCGCACCGTCACTTGGTCGTCAGGATCCACTGCACGAGCTGCTTGGCCTCGGCTTCGCTCACCTGCGGGTTGGCCGGCATCGGCACCGCGCCCCAGACGCCCGAGCCGCCCTTGATCACCTTCTGCGACAGCTTGGCGACGGCGTCGGGCTGGCCGGCGTACTTGGCGGCGACGTCCTTGTAGGCCGGGCCGATCACCTTGGTGGCGACGGCGTGGCAGGCCATGCAGTTCTTCTTCTGCGCCAGCTCCGGATTGGCCCACGCCGGGGCGGCGGCCATGCAGGCGATCACGATAGTGACGAGTGCGTTGCGTTTCATGCGATTCCTCAGGGCCGAACGACAATCCGCTCGGATACCATCAGCATAACGGCGACGCGGTTCGGGCGTTGACCGGGCGCGTTGCCGCCGGGGCGCACGCCCCTCGGGAGAAAGTCATGCTGTTCGTCCTCGTCGGCCTCGTGCTGATCGGCCTCAACCTCGCCGACGTCGGCCCTTTCGGCCGCTGGAACTGGGAGTTCTTCGGCGACCTCTGGAAGTTCTGCGTGCCGTTCGTGCTCGCGATCCTCTGGTGGGTGTATTCCGACAAGTCCGGCCTCAATAAGCGCCGCGAGATGCAGCGGATGGACGACAAGAAGAAGGCCCGGCGTCAGGAGAATCTCGAAGCGCTCGGCATGGACGCGCGCACCCGGCGCAGGGCGCAAAAGCAGCAGCCCCGGCCCTAGTCGGCCCCGCCTCAATCGCCGTCGAGCACGGCGCCGCGGCTGGCGGTCGAGGCGTTCTTCGCGAACTTCGCCAGCACGCCGCGGGTGTAGCGCGGCTTCGGCGCCACCCAGCGGGCGCGGCGGCGCTCGATCTCGGCATCGTCGACGTTGAGCTGCACCAGCAGCTTGTGCGCGTCGATGGTGATCGAGTCGCCTTCCTCCACCAGGGCGATCGTCCCGCCGGCATAGGCCTCGGGGGCGACGTGGCCGACCACCATGCCCCAGGTGCCGCCGGAGAAGCGCCCGTCGGTGATCAGGCCGACGGTCTCGCCCAGGCCCTGGCCGATCAGCGCGCCGGTCGGCGCGAGCATCTCCGGCATGCCCGGCGCGCCCTTGGGCCCGAGGTAGCGAAGCACCATCACGTCGCCGGCGACGATGCGCTGGTCGAGGATCGCGGTCATCGCCGACTGCTCGTCGTCGAACACCCGCGCCGGGCCGGTGATGGCCGGGTTCTTCAGGCCGGTGATCTTCGCCACCGCGCCCTCGGGCGAGAGGTTGCCCTTGAGGATGGCGAGGTGGCCCTCGACATACATCGGGTTGCCGATCGGCCGGATCACGTCCTGGTCGGCGCGCGGCACTGCCGGGATCTCGGCTAGCGTCTCGGCGATCGTCTTGCCGGTGATCGTCATGCAGTCGCCGTGCAGCAGGCCGGCGTCGAGCAGCAGCTTCATCACCTGCGGGATGCCGCCGGCGCGATGCAGGTCGACGGCGAGGTGCTTGCCCGAGGGCTTCAGGTCACACAGCACCGGCACCTTCTGGCGCATCCGCTCGAAGTCGTCGATCGTCCACTCGACCTCGGCCGCGTGGGCGATGGCGAGGAAGTGCAGGACCGCGTTGGTCGATCCGCCGGTCGCCATGATCACCGCGACCGCGTTCTCGATGCTCTTCTTGGTGACGATGTCGCGCGGCTTCAGGTCCTTCTTCACCGCCTCGACGAGGACCTTCGCCGCGTTCTTCGCCGCGGCGACGATCTCGTCGTGGACGTTGGCCATCGTGCTCGAGTACGGCAGGCTCATGCCGAGCGCCTCGAACGCCGAGCTCATCGTGTTGGCGGTGTACATGCCGCCGCACGAGCCGCTGCCCGGAATGGCGCGGCGCTCGATCTCGCCGAAGTCCTTCTCGTTCATCGTCCCGGCGGTGAACTGGCCGACCGCCTCGAAGACGCTGACGATGTTGAGGTCGCGGTCCTGGTAGCGCCCGGGCAGGATCGTGCCGCCGTAGACGTAGATCGCCGGCACGTTGGCGCGCAGGATGCCCATCATGCCGCCGGGCATGTTCTTGTCGCAGCCACCGATCACCAGCACGCCGTCCATCC
>DATCGH010000173.1:0-6458 GCA_036509055.1 Caldimonas sp. | reverse complement strand
ACGGCCGCGACGTCACCGCCTTGCCGCCGCACCGCTTCTGCGAGGCCGGCATCGCCCTCGTGCCCGAGGGCCGGCGGCTCTTCACCGGCATGAGCGTGCGCGAGAACCTCGAGCTCGGCAGCTACCTGCCGGCGGCGCGGCGGCAGCGCCAGGCCTCGCTCGACGCGGTGCTCGATCTCTTTCCGGCCTTGCGCGAGAAGCTGGCCAGCGCCGCCGGCGAGCTCTCCGGCGGCCAGCAGCAGATGGTCGCGATCGGCCGCGCCCTGATGGCCCGGCCCCGCCTGCTGCTGCTCGACGAGCCCTCGCTCGGCCTCTCGCCGCTGATCACGTCCGAGGTCTTCGGCGCGATCCGGCGCATCAACGCCGAGGGCACGGCCGTGCTTCTGGTGGAGCAGAACGTGGCTCTGGCGATGGCCATGGCCAGCCGCGCCTACGTGCTCGAGGAAGGGCGCATCGCCGCCGAGGGCGCGCCGCAGGAGCTGCTCGCCCGTCCGGAAATTCAGCGCGCCTACCTCGGCGTCTGAGGCAGGAAACCGATCACACTCTCAGCGGAGACGAACCATGCTGTTCCCCACCACCATCGTCGGCAGCTTCCCCCAGCCCGAGTGGCTGATCGACCGCGCCAAGCTCGCCGGGCGCTTTCCGCCCCGGGTGCGGGCCCAGGAGCTCTGGCGCATCCCGCCGCAGTACCTGGCCGAGGCCCAGGACGACGCCACCCTGATCGCGATCCGCGCCCAGGAGGAGGCCGGCCTCGACATCGTCAGCGACGGCGAGATCCGGCGCGAGAGCTACTCGAACCGCTTCGCGACCGCGCTCGAAGGCGTCGATCTCGACAACCCGGGCACGGCGCTCGATCGTTCCGGGCATCCGAACCCGGTGCCGCGGATCGTCGGCAAGATCCGGCGCATGCGCCCGGTCGAGGTCGACGACCTGAAGTTCCTGCGCGCCCATACCGACCGGCAGGTGAAGATCACGGTGCCCGGGCCCTTCACCATGCTGCAGCAGGCGCAGAACGACTTCTACGGCAGCGAGGCCGAGGCAGCGATGGACTACGCCGCCGCCGTCAACGAGGAGATCAAGGACCTGTTCGCCGCCGGCGCCGACGTGGTGCAGATCGACGAGCCCTACATGCAGGCCCGGCCGGAGAAGGCGCGCCTCTACGGCCTGCAGGCCCTCAACCGCGCCCTCGAGGGCGTGCAGGGCACGACCGCGGTGCACATCTGCTTCGGCTATGCGGCCATCATCCACGAGCGGCCGAGCGGCTACTCGTTCCTGCCCGAGCTGGCCCAGTGCAGCTGCCGGCAGGTCTCGATCGAGACCGCGCAATCGCATCTCGACTGCTCGGCGCTGCAGGCGCTCGCCGGCAAGCGGCTGATGGTCGGCTGCATCGACCTTTCCGACCCCGCGGTCGAGACGCCGGAGACGGTGGTCGAGCGGATCGAGCGGGCGCTGCCGTACGTGAAAGCGGAGAACGTGATCCTCGCCCCGGATTGCGGCATGAAGTACCTGCCGCGCGAGACGGCCATCGGCAAACTCAAGGCGATGGTCGCGGCGGCGAAGATCCTGCGGGCGAAGCACGGCTGAGACCTCGGGAGCGCAGCTTGCTGTTCGCCTTCATGTTGTTCGACGCCCCCGGCATGGCCGCACGACGCCTCGAGATCCGGCCCGAGCACAAGGCCTACCTCGCCGCCGTCGCCGAGCGGATCGCCTTCGCCGGCCCGCTGCTCGACGACGCCGGCGCCATGACCGGCAGCCTGCTGGTGATCGACTTCGCCGACCGGGCCGCGGCGCTCGCCTGGCTGGACGCCGAGCCGTTCACCCGGGCCGGCGTCTACGGCTCGCGCCAGGTGATGGCGTTTCGCAACCTCTGGCCGCAGAAGACCGGCTTCGCCGAAGTCTGAGGTGACCGCGATGCATGACTTCGTCCTGCAGATGCGGATGCCGCGCGTCGTCTTCGGCGCCGGTTCGCTGAAGCAGGTGCGGCACGAGGTCGAGCTGATCGGCGCCGAGCGCGCGCTGGTGCTCTCGACCCCCGGCCAGAAGGCGCTGGCCGAGCGGGTCGTCGCCCTGCTCGGCCCGCATGCCGCGGGCGTGTTCTCCGAAGCAACGATGCACGTGCCGGTCGAGACCGTAAGCGCCGCCGAGGACGTGGTGCAACTTATCGACGCCAACTGCCTGGTCGCGATCGGCGGCGGCTCGACCACGGGCCTCGCCAAGGCGCTGGCGCTGGACTCCGGCGTGCCGGTGATCGCCATCCCGACGACCTACGCCGGCAGCGAGATGACGACGATGTACGGCCTCACCGAAGGCGGCGCCAAGCGCACCGGCCGCGATGCGGCGGTGCTGCCGCGCTCGGTCATCTACGACCCCGAGCTGTCGCTCGGCCTGCCGTTCGCCGTCACCGTCGTCAGCGCGATCAACGCCATCGCCCATGCGGCCGAGGGCCTGTATGCGCCGGACGGCAATCCGGTGATCGACCTGTTCGCCGAGGAGGGCATCCGCAAGTGCGCCGCCGCCCTGCCGCGCCTGCAGCGCGACCCGCGCGACCTCGGGGCGCGCGGCGATGCGCTGGTCGGTGCCTGGATGTGCGGCACGGTCATGGGCAGCGCCACCGTCGGCCTGCACCACAAGCTCTGCCACACGCTCGGCGGCAGCTTCGGCCTGCCGCATGCGGAGCTGCACACCGTGGTGCTGCCACACGCTCTCGCCTACAACGCCCCGGCGGTTCCCGAGGCGATGCAGAAGATCGCCGCCGCCTTGCAGGCGTCGAGCGCGCCCGGCGGCGTCTTCGACCTCGCGGCGCGGCATGGCGCCGCGATCTCGCTGCAGGCGATCGGCATGCCGCGGGCCGACCTCGACCGCGCCGCCGACCTGGCGATGCAGGCCCAGTATCCGAACCCGCGGCCGCTCGAACGGGCGCCGCTGCGCGAGCTGCTGCAGCGCGCCTGGGAAGGCATTCGCCCCGACTGAATGCGCCGGGCTGCGGCTCCGCGCGGCCCGCGGCCGCCGCCGCCCCGACCCCGAGGCCTCAGGCCGTCAGCCGCTTCACGCCCTTCAGCTCGCAGGCGTAGATCGCGTTGCGCAGCGCCGCGATGGCCTCGTAGCGGGTGAAGCTGCGCCGCCAGGCGAGGACGACGCGGCGCATCGGCGCGGGCTTGTCGAACGGCACGTAGACGACGTGCGGCTGCTTCTCCGCGGGCACCGAGAGCTGCGGCACCACCGTCACGCCCATGCCGGAGGCGACCATGTACTTGATGGTCTCGAGCGACGAGCCCTCGAAGGTCTTCCTCATGCCGTCGGCAGCTGCCGAGGAGAACTGGGCGTACTCCGGGCAGACCTCGAGCACGTGGTCGCGAAAGCAGTGCCCCGTGCCGAGCAGCAGCATCTTCTCCAGCTTGAGCTCGTCGGCGCTGATCGACTTGCGCCGGGCGAGCGCGTGTGCCTTGGGAAGGGCCACCATGAACGGCTCGTCGTAGAGCGGCGCGACCGCCAGGCCGGTGTCGGGAAAGGGCTCGGCCATGATGGCGCAGTCGAGCTCGCCGGTGCGCAGCAGCTCGAGCAGCTTGGCGGTGAAGTTCTCCTGCAGCATCAGCGGCATCTGCGGCACCCGCTCGATCGCCTGCTTCACCAGCTCGGGCAGCAGGTAGGGGCCGATGGTGTAGATCACGCCCAGGCGCAGCGGCCCGGAGAGCGGGTCCTTCTTGCGCTTGGCGGTTTCCTTGATCTCGGCCGCCGCCTCGATCACGGCCTGCGCCTGGCGCACGATCTCGTTGCCGATCGGCGTGACGCTGACCTCGCTCGCGCCGCGCTCGAAGATGCGGACGTCGAGCTCTTCCTCGAGCTTCTTGATCGAGACCGAGAGCGTCGGCTGCGACACCGAGCAGGCCTCCGCGGCCCGCCCGAAGTGCTTCTCGCGCGCCACCGCGACGACGTAGCGCAGCTCGGTAAGGGTCACTGATCGAAAGCGATGCTGCTGAAGCGGCCGGCCGGCCGGGCCGCTCCCAAGGCCGGCCGCGCCCCCTCGGGGGGCAGCGACCGCAGAGAGCGGGGGGGCCTCATGTCGCGGGCTTGTCGCTCAGCAGCTTCATGTTGTCGACGAGCTCCTTGCTCATCGGCGCATTGAGGTTGATCCCCTTGGGCGGGATCGGCGACTGGAACCACTTCTTGTAGAGCGTCTCGAACTCGCCGCTCTTCATCATCGCCGCGAGCGTGTCGTCGACCAGCTTCTTGAAGGCCGGGTCGTCCCGGCGGATCATGATCGCGTAGGGCTCGACCTGGATCGCCTCGCCCACGACCGCCAGCTCGCCGGGGTTCTGCGCGCTCGCCTTCAGGCCGTAGAGGAGGATGTCGTCCATTGCGAACGCGAGCGCGCGGCCGGTCTGCACCATCAGCGCCGATTCGGCATGGTCCTTGGCGCCGAGCAGCTCGATGCCGAGCTTCTGCTCCTCGTTGAGGCGGCGGATGATCTGGAAGTTGGTCGTGCCGGTGGTCGATACGACCTGCTTGCCGGCCAGATCGGAGAGCTTGGTCACCGGCGTTCCGGTCTTCACCAGGAAGCGCGTGCCGGTGTAGAAGTAGTTGACGGCGAACGCCACCTGCTTGCCGCGCTCGGAGTTGTTGGTGGTCGAGCCGCACTCGATGTCGATCGTGCCGTTCTGCAGCAGCGGGATCCGGTTCGCCGAGGTCACCGCCTGGTACTGCTTCTGCAGGTCGCCCCGGCCGGTGGCGGCCTTGACCCGGTCGGCGATCTTCTCGCAGATCTCGAAGCCGAAGCCGGTCGGCTTGGCCTTGTCGTCGAGATAGGAGAACGGGATCGAGGCTTCGCGGTAGGCGAGCGTCATGGTTCCGCTCTGCTTGATCTTGTCGAGCGTCGGCGGCGTCTGCGCCCAGGCGAGCATCGGGGCGGCCAGGGCGAGCAGCGAGAGGCGGAGCAGTCGGTTCATGTCGGTTCTCTTTGGAGTCGTTGGCGGCGGGAAGCCGGAAGCAAGGATAGCGCCCGCCTATTTCGCCGGCCGCTTCATCGCCTCGATCCGCGCTAGGTCCAGCCCGGCGAGAACCTTCTTCAAGGTGTCGACATCGACCCGGTTGCCGTCGGCATCGACGATCACGCCGTTGGCCAGGATGACCGTCAGCTCGCCGTGGCTGCCGTCCTTGAGGTATTCCTCGTGCACCGTCCGGGCGCCGTCCTTGTAGACCTTCTCGACCTTGCCGTCGGTCTCCTTGTCCACGGTCATGTTGGCCCAGCCGGCCATCGCCGCCAGCCCGGCGAGGCCGCCGGTGTCGGTGATCGAGAGCGTGAGGTTTCGGTCGCCGTTGGCGTAGGTCGCCTTGGCCGACGAGCCGGCGATGCCCATGGCCTCGCCCGAGCTGGCCTCGATGCCGGTGCGCTTCAGGTCGCCGACCGATTCGGGCAGCATCGTCTTCAGGTCGGCGGAGGCGATCGGCTTGCCGCTGCCGCCGGTGAGGGCGCCCATCACCTCGCCCGCCGCCTTGCCGGCGGCGGCGCTGTCGCCCGACTTCTGCGCCTCCTCCATGCGCTTGCCGGCCTCTTCCATGCGCTTGGCCATCTCGGCCATGGCGCCGGGGTTGATCGTCACGCTGGTGCCGTCGGGCGCCTTGATCGTGACGTTGCCCGGCGGGCCGCCGGCCGTGCCGTTGGCCATGCCGGTGGCGATGCCGGCCAGGCCGCCGCCCCGCCCCGGCGTCACCAGCGCGGCGACGCCGATGATGACGACGCTGGCGACGATGCCGCAGACGATCACCACCGCGGTGTAGGCGCCGGCCTTGTCGGGCGGGCAACGCATCATGACGGCGATGCCGGTGTAGATCAGGTAGATCGAATACAGCGACGCCAGCACGCCGAGCAGCGACAGCATCGGGATCAGGTTGAAGATCCCGCCGAGGAACGACGCGGTCGTGCCGTAGGCGACGAGCTTGAGCGCGCGAACCGAATCCTTGGTGCCGCCGAAGGTCGGCGCCAGGCCGTTGACGAGCAGTGCCAGCACGAACACCATCGCCAGCGTCAGCAGGTAGCTGACGATCATCTGCACCAGCCCCGCGAGGACCGGCAACCGGTAGCTGACGCCGAATCCGCCGACGCCGACCAGGGTCAAGCCGATGAAGGCGGCGACGGCCGGGATCGCCGCCAGGATCATCACGTAGCCGGTGAAGATCGAGGCCGCGTCGCCGCCTTCCGCGGCGATCACCGGCCAGGTCTGCTTCGGCCTGACCAGGATGGGCTGCACACGCTCGATCAGCGACATCGACTTTCTCCACCGGCTGCGGGATCGTTCTCCCGCGCGATGGTAAGGCCGTCAGTAGGCGTAGCCGACGCTGAAGCCGATCCGGTCGCTGCCGCGCGGGCAGTCCTGCGCCACCGCGACGGTCGCGTCGATCCGGGGCTTTCGCGATGCCCGTCGCGCCTCGGTGTAAGCCCCTTCAGGCGTTCAGGAAATGCG
>DATCGH010000172.1:0-2682 GCA_036509055.1 Caldimonas sp. | reverse complement strand
TCGACGCCCTTCGGCAGCTCGAGCCAGAAGAACATGCCGCCGCCCGGCACCTGCCAGCGGCAGGCGCGCGGCCCGCTCTGCGGCAGGTTCGCGGCCAGCGCCGCCTGCATCGCATCGCGCTGCGCCTTGTAGCGGCGGCGGATCGTCGGCACGTGCTCGCGGAGGAAGCCGTCCTTGATCACCTCGTGCACCAGACGCTGGTTGAAGCTCGGCGTGTGCAGGTCGGCGGCCTGCTTGGCCTGGAGCAGCTTGGGCATGACCTCGGCCGGGGCGATCGCGTAGCCGAGGCGGAGGCCGGGCGCCAGCACCTTGGAGAAGCTGCCGAGATAGATCGTGCCCTCGCGCCAGAGCGAGGCGATCGGCGCCGCCGGCTCGGCGTCGTACCAGAGCTCGCCGTAGGGGTTGTCCTCGACGATCGGCAGGCCGATCTGCTGCGCGCTGGCGACGATCGCCGCCCGCCGGGCGGCGCCGATCGAGCGGCCGCTCGGATTCTGGAAGTTCGGCAGCACGTACAGGAAGCGGGCGCCGCGTGCCCGCTCGGCCAGAGCCTCGGGCAGTGGCCCTTGGTCGTCGCAGTCGATCGCCGCGAGCTCGGGCTCGTAGGGCGTGAACGCCTGCAGCGCGCCGAGATAGGTGGGCGACTCGACCGCCACCGGGCTGCCGCGCTCGATCAGCGCCTTGCCGACGAGATCGAGGCCCTGCTGCGAGCCGGTGGTGATGAGCACCTGCGACGCATCGACGGCAACGCCGTGGCCGCGCATCTCCTCGGCGACCCATTCGCGCAGCGGCGCGTGGCCTTCGCTCGCGGCGTACTGCAAGGCCTCGCGCGGGTTGTCGTGCAGCACCCGGGCGCTGGCAATGCGCATCGCCTCGACCGGAAAGGTGTCGGGCGACGGCAGGCCGCCGGCGAGCGAGATGATCCCGGGCAGCTCGGTGAGCTTGAGGATCTCGCGGATCACCGAGGGGTTCATCCGCTCGGTGCGCGCCGCCAGGCGCCAGGGGCTGTGGCTCATGTGGGCCTCGTCGTGAAGGAGCTCGAGAGCGAAGGGGTGGCGGGTCGGCTGACGGGCATCGCCCGGCCGACGAAGACGGTGGCGACGACGGCCACGGCGAAGCCGATCGTGGCCGCGTCGAGCCGCTCGCCGAGGAGGGGCACGGCGAACAGCATCGACAGGAACGGCTGCACCAGCTGCACCTGGCTGACGCGCACCGTGCCGCCCAGCGCCAGGCCGCGATACCAGGCGAAGAAGCCGAGCCACATGGAGAACACCGTGACGTAGGCGAAGCCGCCCCAGGCCGCGGCGCTCGCCGGCTGCGACGGCAGGGTCACGAGCGCTGCGGGCAGCGTCAGCGGCAGGCTGCACACCAGCACCCAGCAGATCACCCGCTCGGCCGGCATCCTCGCCGAGAGTCGGGCCCCGGCGACATAGCCGATCGCGGCACTGGCGACCGAGCCGAGCAGCAGCAGGTCGGCGAGGACCAGCGAGCCGCTGCCCTTCCAGGCGGCGAAGCCGATCACCAGGCCGCAGCCGAGCACGGCGCAGCTCCAGAAGCCGGCCGAGGGCCGCTGGCGAAAGGCGATCGCCGCGGCCAGCGCGGTGGCCAGCGGCAGCACGCCGGTGATGACCGCGGCATGCATCGCGTCGACCCGGCGCAGCGCCAGCGAAAGCAGCAGCGGAAAGCCGACCACCGTGCCGAGGGCGGAGACCGCGAGCGCCAGGCGATGCTCGCGCCCCGGCCGAGGTGCACGCACGACCAGGAGATAGATCGCCGCCAGCACGCCGGCGCAGGCGGCGCGACCTGCGGTGACGAAGAACGGCGGCAGCTGCGGATCCGACGCCGGGCCGACCGCGAGCCGCGTCATCGGCAGCGTCATCGAGAAGATGACGACGCCGAGCAGGCCGAGCGCTAAACCTTGAGTCTCGCGGCGGGTGGATGACGAAGGCGGCGGCATGGCGGAAAGTTTTCTGCAGTGTAGGCTTCGCAATCGACACACGACCAGTACACTTTCGAGGATGGTTCGAACCGCTGTATTGCCGGCCTCACCGGCACGCCAGACCGCGACGAAGCCGCTCCGGCTGCCTGTGGGGTCGGCCGTCGTGCTGTCCCGTCGCTCCGACACCACCCTCGCCGAGCAGCTCACCGGACGGTACGCCGAGCTGGTGCGCCAGCGCCTGCTCGCGCCCGGCGCGCGGTTGCCGTCGGTGCGCGAATGCGCCCGCCGCCACGCCGTCAGCCCCGCGACCGTCGTCAGCGCCTACGACCAACTGCTCGCGCGCGGTTTGGTCGAAGCGCGCCCGCATCGCGGCTTCTTCGTTCGCGCCACCCATGACGAGGCGACACGGCCGGCGAGCGAGACAGACCGGGCCGCGAAGGCGCCGCCGCGACAGCGGGTGCCGAACAGTGCCACCGCGCTGATCCGCGGCATGTTCCAGCCGCCGGGAGGCCGGCCGATGCCGGGACTGGGCACCCTGCCCGCCGAATGGCTCGATCCGGAGATGCTCGCCGCGGCGATGCGCAAGGCCACCTCGACCCGGCAGGTCGCCCTCACGGCGCTGCAGTACGGCGACCCGGCCGGCGAGGCGCGGCTGCGCGAGGCGCTGGCGATCAAGCTCGCCGACCACGGCATCGCCGCCCGTCCCGGGCAGATCGTCACCACCGTCGGCGCGACCCACGCCCTCG
>DATCGH010000171.1:0-3436 GCA_036509055.1 Caldimonas sp. | reverse complement strand
TCGACGCCCTTGGCATTGGCCGACTTGATCCACTCCTGGGCCAGCGGCGCGGTGAGCTTGCGCACGTCGGCGACGAACGCCGGGCTGGCCTCGGTGATCTGCACGCCCGCCGACTTCATGGCGTCGAGGCCGATCTTGTCGGCGGCGTCCCAGGCCTTGCCCGCGAGCCGCGCCAGCGCCTCGCCCGAGACCGAGAGGATCGCGTCCTGGTCCTGCTTGGAGAGCTGGTCCCACTTCTCCTGGTTCATGAAGAAGCCGAACGACGAGGAGTAGAAGCCGCCGGGGAAGAAGGTGGCGTACTTGACGACCTTGTCGAGGTTGAAGGACTTGACCGATTCCGCGGGGAAGAAGGTGCCGTCGGCGATGCCCGCGGAGAGGATCTCGTACGACTCGGGCGCGGGCTTCACCAGGGGCGAGGCGCCGAGCGCCTTGGCGGCGGCTTCGGAGATGCCGCCGCCGCTTCGGATCTTCATGCCGGCGAGATCGGCCACGGAGGTCACGGGCTTCCTTACCGTGAACATCTGGCCGGGACCGTGAGTCCACACGCCGAGCAGCTTCACGCCCTTGTATTCGTTGGCCGCCTGCAGGTATTTCCAGTGGATGCGCGAGAACGCGACCGAGTTGATCTCGGCGGTGGCGCCGGCGCCGGGCAGCTCGGCGAGCAACGGCAGGGGATGGCGCGCCGGGGTGTAGCTGGCAGTGACGTAGGAGACATCGACCAGGCCGTCGCGCACCGCGTCGAAGGTGCCGGGCGCGGCCGAGGGATGCTTGGCCAGCATCTGGAACTTGACCCGGCCGTTGGTCGCCTTCTCGACGTTCGCCGCCCAGACCTGCAGCACGTCCCGGGTGAGCAGGTGGGTCGGGCCGACCCAGCTCGACATGGTGAGCGTGGTTTGTGCCGACGCGGCGACGGGGCCGAGGCCGAGCAGCAGGGCCGTGGCGCAGGCGGCGAGGAAGCGAGGCGATGCCATGACGAGGGTTCTCCAGCGACGTGAACAGGGGATCGGGCAGTATCGTGCAAAGCGGTCGGCACCGAACGGCCCCGCTGCAACGCGGCGCGTAGCTTGCCGCCTGCGACCGTCCTCCATTGATCTCGTAAACCCTCTATGAACGCATCCGCATCCTTGCCGTGTGTCGGCTTCATCGGTCTCGGCGTCATGGGGCGGCCGATGGCCTCGCACCTTTCCCACGCCGGCCATCCGCTGCAGCTGTTCGATGCCGCGCCCGGCGTCGCCGCCGAGCTCGCCGGCGCCTTGCCGGACGCGGTCGCCGCGGTCTCGCCGGCGGCCCTGGCCGCGGCCAGCGACATCGTCGTCACCATGGTGCCGAACGGCGAGGTGGTGCGCTCGCTCGTCGCCGGCGACGACGGCCTGCTGCAGGGCTTCGCGCCCGGCGCGCTGCTGCTCGACACCTCCTCCTCCGAGCCCTGGCTGACCGAGCAGACGGCCGAGGTGCTGCGCGCTCGGGGCGTCGCCATGGTCGATGCCCCTGTCTCCGGCGCGGAGTGGGGCGCGAAGGCGGCGGAGCTGGTGTTCATGGTCGGCGGCGCCGCCGCCGACCTCGAGCGGGTGCGGCCGCTGCTCGCGGCGATGGGCAAGGCGGTCTTCCATGTCGGCGGGCTCGGCGCCGGCCATGCGATGAAGTGCCTCAACAACCTGATCACCTCGGTGAACCTGCTGGCGCTGAGCGAAGGCCTGGCGATGGGCAAGCGCTACGGGCTCGATCCGGAGGCGATGGTCGACGTGCTCAACGTCTCGACCGGCATGTCGTGGGTCGGGCAGACGCACATCAAGCAGCGCGTGATCAGCCGCCGCTTCGACGATCCGTTCAAGCTCGCGCTGATGGTCAAGGACATCGGCATCGCGATGGAGCTCGGCCGCGTCACCGGCACGCCGGCGCCGCTCAGCGCGCTGGCCCAGGAGCTCTGGCGAAAGGCGGCTGATGCGGCCGAGCCGAACGCCAGCGTCAGCGAGCTGGTGCGCTGGGTCGAGCGCGCGAGCGGCACCGAGATCAGTGCCGGTGCCGGGCCGAGGGCCGCGTGATGAGCGCGCCGAAGAACGAGAACCGGAAGCTGCGCTCGGCGATCGTCACCGAGGGCCTCGACCGGGCGCCGCACCGCGCCTTCCTGCGCGCCACCGGCGTCGGCGACGAGGACATGGGCAAACCCTTCGTCGGCATCGTCAGCCAGCACGGCGAGAACACGCCCTGTTCGATGTCGCTCGGCCCGCAGGCCGACGCCGCTCGCCTGGGCGTCGCCAGCGCCGGCGCGGTGCCGGTGCAGTTCACCACCGTCTCGGTCTCCGACGGCGTGTCCATGAACCACAAGGGCATGCGCATGAGCCTGGTGTCGCGCGAGCTGATCGCCGACTCGATCGAGGCGGTGGTCCGCGCCCATGCCTACGACGCCCTGGTCGGCTTCGCCGGCTGCGACAAGACCCTGCCCGGCGTGATGATGGCGATGGTGCGGCTCGACTGCCCGAGCGTCTTCGTCTACGGCGGGGCGATGCTGCCCGGTCGCTGGCGCGACAAGGACGTCACCATCCTCACCACCTACGAGGGCGTGGGCTCGGTGCTCGCCGGGACGATGACCGAGGCCGAGCTCGACGAGCTCGGCCATGCCTGCGCGCCGACGCTCGGCTCCTGCCCCGGCCAGTTCACCGCCAACACGATGGCGATGGTGGCGGAGACGCTCGGCCTGGCGATGCCCGGCTCGGCGATGCTGCCCGCGGCCTATTCCGAGCGGCTGGCCATGGCCCGCCGCGCCGGCCGCCGCGCCGCCGAGATCGTGCGCGACGGCGGCCCCCGGCCGCGCGAGCTGGTGACGAGGAAGTCGCTGGAGAACGCCTGCGCCGCGGTCGCCGCCACCGGTGGCTCGACCAACGCCGGCTTGCACCTGCCGGCGATTGCCCACGAGGCCGGCATCCGCTTCTCGCTCGACGACGTGGCCGAGGTGTTCGCGCGCACGCCGCTGATCGCCGACCTGCAGCCGGGCGGGCGTTTTCTCGCCGTCGACCTGCATCGCGTGGGCGGCGTCGGCGTCGTGCTGAAGGCACTGCTGGCCGCGGGCCACCTGCATGGCGACGCGCTCGCGCTGTCCGGCCGCACCTTGGCCGAGGAGCTCGCCGGCGCGGCCGCGCCCGACGGCGAGGTGGTGCGCGGCGCCGACCGGGCTCTGCTCGCCACCGGCGGCGTGGTCGTCCTCAAGGGCAACCTCGCGCCGGACGGCGCCCTGATCAAAGTCGCCGGGCTGAAGAGCGCGGTGTTCGAGGGGCCGGCGCGCGTCTTCGAGTGCGAAGAGGACGCCTTTGCCGCCGTCAGCGCCCGCGCTTACCGGGAAGGCGAGGTGCTGGTGATCCGCAACGAGGGCCCGCGCGGCGGCCCGGGCATGCGCGAGATGCTCGGCGTCACCGCCCTCGTCTACGGCCAGGGCATGGGC
>DATCGH010000170.1:0-6418 GCA_036509055.1 Caldimonas sp. | reverse complement strand
CAGGAGGTGGGCCACCGCCTGCTTCATCACCCGCGCCGACTTCACCACCTGGGGCAGGAACATCTTGCCCTGGCCGAACAGGTCGCCGACGATGTCCATGCCGGCCATCAGCGGCCCTTCGATCACGTGCAGCGGCCGGCCCCCTTCGGCCTTGATCTGCTGCCAGGCGGCCTCGGTGTCCTCGACGATGAAGTCGGTGATGCCGTGCACCAGCGCATGGCTCAGCCGCTCGGCCACCGTCTTCGGCTGCTCGGCGGTGCCGCGCCAGGCGAGGCGGGCCGAGTCGTCGCGGGCCGCGCCCTTGGCGCGCTCGGCGATCTCGACCAAGCGCTCGCCGGCGTCCTTGCGGCGGTTGAGGACCACGTCCTCGACCCGCTCGCGCAGCTCCGGATCGAGGTCGTCGTAGACGCCGATCATCCCGGCGTTGACGATGCCCATGTCCATGCCCGCCTTGATCGCGTGGTACAGGAACACGGTGTGGATGGCTTCCCTCACCGGGTCGTTCCCGCGGAACGAGAAGCTGACGTTGGAGACGCCGCCCGAGACCTTGGCGCCGGGCAGGTGGGCCTTGATCCAGCGCGTCGCCTCGATGAACTCGACCGCGTAGTTGTCGTGCTCCTCGATGCCGGTGGCGATCGCGAAGATGTTCGGGTCGAAGATGATGTCCTCGGGCGCAAAGCCGACCTCGTCGACCAGGATCCGGTAGGCGCGCTCGCAGATCGCGGTCTTCCTGGCGAAGGTATCGGCCTGGCCCTGCTCGTCGAAGGCCATCACCACCGCGGCGGCACCGTAGCGGCGCACCAGCTTGGCCTGGTGGCGGAAGGCGGCCTCGCCCTCCTTCATCGAGATCGAGTTGACGATGCCCTTGCCCTGGATGCACTGCAGCCCGGCCTCGATCACCTCCCACTTGGAGCTGTCGATCATGATCGGCACGCGCGCGATCTCGGGCTCGCCGGCGATCAGATTCAGGAAGCGGACCATCGCCGCCTTCGAATCGAGCATCGCCTCGTCCATGTTGATGTCGATGACCTGGGCGCCGTTCTCCACCTGCTGGCGGGCGACGCCGAGCGCCTCCTCGAACTGGCCGTTGAGGATCAGGCGGGCAAAGGCTTTCGAGCCGGTGACGTTGGTGCGCTCGCCGATGTTCACGAACAGCGACCCGGTGCCGATCAGCACCGGCTCAAGCCCGGACAACTTCATTGGCGGCGTGGCCACTCCCTGCCCGGCGCTCATGCCGCGTCCAGCTCGAGCTCGCCGAACAGCGCGCCGCGGTGGCCGCAGCGCGGCCGGTACTTGCCGACGCGCTCGGCGATCCGCGCGATGTGCTCGGGCGTGGTGCCGCAGCAGCCGCCGGCGATGTTGAGAAAGCCGGCGCGGGCGAATTCCTCGAGCAGGCCGGAGGTGATCTCCGGCGTCTCGTCGAAGCCGGTCTCGCTCATCGGGTTGGGCAGGCCGGCATTCGGATAGCAGCTGACGAAGGTGTCGCCGGCGATCTGCGCCAGCTCCTCGAGATAGGGCCGCATCAGCGCCGCGCCGAGGGCGCAGTTGAGGCCGACCGCGAGCGGCCGGGCGTGGCGGATGCTGTGCCAGAACGCCGGCACCGTCTGGCCGGAGAGGATGCGGCCCGAGGCATCAGTGACCGTGCCGGAGACGATCACCGGCAGCCGCTCGCCGCTCTCCTCCATCAGCTCGTCGAGGGCGAAGATCGCCGCCTTGGCGTTGAGCGTGTCGAAGATCGTCTCCACCAGAAACAGGTCGCAGCCGCCTTCGAGCAGGCCCTCGGCCTGCTCGCGGTAGGCGGCGCGCAGCTCGGCGAAGGTGACGTTGCGTGCCGCCGGATCGTTGACGTCGGGGCTGATGCTCGCCGTCTTCGGCGTCGGCCCGAGCGCGCCGGCGACGAAGCGCGGCTTGTCGGCGCTCGTGTAGCGATCGCAGGCGGCGCGGGCCAGGCGGGCGCCGGCGAGGTTGATCTCGCGGGCGAAGGCGCCGAGGTCGTAGTCGGCCTGGGCCACCGAGGTGGCGCCGAAGGTATTGGTCTCGATGATGTCGGCGCCGGCGGCGAGGTACTGGTCGTGGATCTCGCGGATCACGTCGGGCCGCGTCAGCACCAGCAGGTCGTTGTTGCCCTTCAGGCTCTTCGGGTGGTCCTTGAAGCGCTCGCCGCGGTAGTCGGCCTCGGACAGGCGATGCCGCTGGATCATCGTGCCCATCGCGCCGTCGAGGACGACGATCCGCTCCTTGAGGATCTGCGGCAGGGCCGCGGCGCGGGTGTAGGCCGGCGTGTTCATGCCTCGATTGTAGGAAGCGCCTGCGATCGGCGCTCCGCAGAGGGCACTCGCGGCTAGTGCAGCGCGCCGGCGACGGTCGCCCGGTAGAGCGAATCGCGGAATTCGACGCCGCGCGTGCCGTCGTCGTCCATCGCCCAGGCGGAAAGTGCCATTGCCGACATCGGCCGGGCGAACAGGAAGCCCTGCAGCTCGTGGCAGCCGAGGGCGCGCAGGATCTCGTGCTGGGCCTCGGTCTCGACGCCCTCGGCGACGACCTTGAGGCCGAGCGCCTGGGCGAGCTTGACGACCGCGTCGACCACCGCCCGGGCGTCGGCGCTGCCCGCCAGGTCCAGGACGAAGCTGCGATCGATCTTCAGCTCGCCGGCGCGCAGCTTCCTGAGATAGGCGAGGCTCGAGTAGCCGGTGCCGAAGTCGTCGATCGAGATGTTGACCCCCATCGCGCCCAGCCGCTCGACCATCCGGATCGCGTTCGACGCGTCTTCCATCGCCACCGACTCGGTGATCTCGCAGGTGAGCAGGTGCGGGTGGATGCGGTGGCGCTTGAGCGCGGCATCGATCCGGTCGGCCAGGTCGGCGTGGCGCAGCTGGTGCGCCGAGAGGTTGATCGCCACCCGCATGCGCAGGCCCTCGTCGCGCCACTGGCCCGCCTGGCGGCAGGCCTCGTCGATCAGCCAGTTGCCGATGGCGCCGATCAGGCCGAAGCGCTCGGCGATCGGGATGAACACCGTCGGCGCCACCACGCCGCGCTGCGGATGGTGCCAGCGCATCAGCGCTTCGGCGCCGGTGATCTCGCCGCTGGGCGCGTGCACCTTGGGCTGGTAAAGCAGGTGCAGCTGGCCTTCGGCGAGGGCCCGGCGCAGGTCGCGCAGCAGGTCGAACTGGTCGCGCGCCCCGCTCACCATGCGCGGCTCGAAGAAGCAGTGCGAGGCGCCGCCGCCGCTCTTGGCAGCGCGCATCGCCGCCTCGGCGTGGGCGATCAGGTCCTGCATCGCCCCGTGCTCCGGGTACATGGCGATGCCGACCGAGCTCGAGACGGCGGCCTCGCGGCCGTTCATCTTGCACGGCTCGCCGATCTGGCCCTGCATCCGCTCGGCGAAGGTGACCGCGTCCTCCTCGCTCGGGTTGCCGCGGATCAGCATCAGGAACTCGTCCCCCCCGAGGTGCGCGACCCGGTCGTCGGGCCGGGCGAAGCGCTTCAGCCGGGCCGCGATCTCGCGCAGCATCAGGTCGCCCATGTGATGACCGAGCGACTCGTTGACCGGCTTGAAGCCGTCGAGGTCGATGAACAGCATCGCCATCCGCTCGCCGCTGGCGTCGGCCTGCTGCACCGCCTGGGCCAGCGTGCCTTCGAACATCAGCCGGTTCGGCAACTGGGTCAGGCCGTCGCGAAACGAGCGGCGCTGCAGCTCGCTCTCGGCACGCCGCAGCGACCGGCGCAGGCGCGCCTCGAGGATGGAGAGGATCAGGCCCACCACCAGCAGGAGGATCGAGCCGACCGAGGCGAAGAGCGCCAGCGTCGTCGAGCCGATCCGGTCGGCATGGAGCGATCCGGTCTGGGTGCCCAGCCCGGCGGCGCCGGCCACGAGCTGCTGGCTCACGACCAGGGTGGCGCCGAGCACCAGCGCCGCGGTCATCTGCCAAGGCACGGTCGGCGGCTTGCTGCGGTTGCCGGCGCGAAAGAAGGCGCCGAGCGCCAGCATGCAGCCGCCGCAGGCTCCCGACACCGCCGCCACCAGCGACAGCATCTGCCAGTCGACGCCGGGCTGCAGGCCGAGGGCGTTGAACGAGAGGACGTGGGCGGCAACGACGCCGGTGCCGAGCGCGACCGCGCCCAGGCCGACCCGCACGTGGGTGGCGATCTTGCCGCTGACCGCGCCGAGCCCGACCAGGCCGACCGCGAGCGACACCGCCCAGGCGGTGAGCGAGTCGGCGCCGTCGTAGCCGAGCGAAAAGGCCAGCGGCTCGGCGGCGATGCCGATGATCTGCGAGGACCAGATGCCAAGCGACAAGGCCGACGCCGCGCCGAACAGCCAGAGCCCTCCGGAGCGGGTGCGAACGACCCGGACCCGGCGGGCCAGGTCGAGTGCCACGTACGACGCCAGCGTGCCGACCGCCAGGGCGAGAAGGAGCATCAAGGCCCCCGGCATCGCCGAAGGCACTCCTGAATTGATCACCAGCTCGGCAGCCATGCACCCTTCGCGCGAGAAGAAATGAACACCCCGGCGGCGGGCTCGTGGCCCGCCGACGCAGTTTCATATCGACCTGGCTTGCCGGAACTTGAGCATCCGCCGCCTCCGGCGAAGGCGGCTCGGGGGCCGGCGCCCCCGGGGTTCAGTGCAGGACGAGCGGCTGGTGCATCACCGCGGTGAAGCGGCCGATGTATTCGTCCATGTCTTCCTCGCTCGGCTCGCTGGCCATCAGCGCCATCGCCCCGGCCTTGAAGGTCTCGGCGACGGCGCCTTCGAGAAAGATGTCCTTCTTCGCGAACTTGTCGACGATCTCGAAGCCGCCGCGCGGCTCGGGCACGGGCTCGCCTTCGGCCACGGGACCGTGCGGAATCTCGAAGGCGACGACGGCGAAGCTGTCCGAGTTGTAGAGCATGTGCATGGCGAAATCTCCTGACCGCTAGCTGTGGCCGACCGAGGCGATTGCAAGCCGGCCGCCGGCCGCCGCGAGCGGGCCTAGGGATCGGCCCGCTGCAGCAGCAGCTCGAACTCCGCCTCGCCGGAGCTGCTGCGCGAGGTGGCGTGGGCCGGCAGGTAGCCGCGGGCCGGGTCCAGCCAGATCTCGAAGCTGCCGTCGTAGGCCGAGTGGCCGTCGACCACGAACTTGAGCGCCGGCACGCTGCCGGACACGGTTTCGGCGTTCTCCCGCCCGGCGAATCGAGCGCTGCGCACCGAGGCCTCGCCGCGGGCGCTGACGAGAACCATCGAGATCCGGCCGGAGGTGGCCAGGGCCGGATCGGCAGCGACGATCCCGCCCAGCTGGATCATCCAGCTCAGCCGATCCTGGGTGCCCGCGAGAAGGGGCCACTGAGCGGTCGATCCGGAAAAGCTGATGATGCCGGCGTCGCGGCTGAAATTGGCCGCCCGTGCCGCTTTCCGTGCTCGTTGATCGACGAAGCGTACCGGATAGAGACCGTTGACACCGAGTTCGCCTTGGCTGCTCTGCGACAGGAGGGAGATTCCGGCCAGGCGGGCGTCGAACTGGAGGGCGTAGCGGTCGCCCACGGGCCGCCAGCGGATCTCGCCGGTGCCACGGAAGAGGCCACGGCGAAGCTCGTAGCGAAGGAGGGCCGGTCCTGGCAGCACGGTCCGGTAGGTCGGCGGGGCCCTTTCGCCGGCGGCAAGAAAGCTGGCCATCGCGGCGCGAGGCGCTTCGAGGGCAACTTTCATCATCCCGGAGTCGGTCGCGGCGTTGGCCGGGTCGAATTCCGAAGCGAGCGGGGCGGGTTCGAACGCCGGCGGGGATTCCACCGGCGGCGTCGCCGCTTCGACGGTCAGCGGCCGAGAAACGGGACGGGGCGAGGCCATTTCTCTCACAGGTGAGCGTGCACTTGCTTTCCCGGGAACTTGCCCAAGGTCTCGCAATGCCGGGTCCGCGACGGAGGTCAAGGCCGTCTTGACCTCGGGCTCGTCCGGGCCGACCGTGGCCGGCGACTCGACCGGGACCGGCGCCGCCACCTGGATCGTCCGCGCGGTCATCCATCCCACGGTCGCGACCGGACGCTCGCCGACGATGCCGTCGCCACCCGCCGCGCCGAGCAGGGCCAGGTGAAGAAGCGCGACCAGCGCGCCGAAGCCGAACAGCGCGCGCTGACGCGAACGACGGACGTCGCGACGGCTCACCACAGCGGAGGCAAAGGACGGCGAGGGCGGCAAGGGATGGGGGCGGCAGCGGCGGACAATGCCTTCAACGCCGCTCCCGGCCTTTCGGAACACCCGCGATGAAACTTGCCACCTACAAGGACGAGTCGCGCGACGGCCAACTCGTGGTCGTCTCGCGCGATCTGTCGACCGCGCACTATGCCAGCGGCATCGCCAGCCGTCTGCAGCAGGTGCTCGACGACTGGAACTTCCTCTCGCCGCAGCTCGAAGATCTGGCCGCGACCCTGAACGGCGGCAAGGCCC
>DATCGH010000169.1:0-3126 GCA_036509055.1 Caldimonas sp. | reverse complement strand
GACGAACCCATGAGCGACCGCCCGCCATCGGCTGCGGCGGCGACGCCGCGTCATCCTCCGGCGTGGTTCGACGCGCAGTACAACAACCGCGCCCGCATTCCCGAACACCTGCAGATCCTCGCGGAATGGGCCGATCGGTCGGCCGCGGCCCGTGCCACGCTGCCGGCGACGCTCGACATCGCCTACGGCCGCGACCCCGGCGAGCGCCTCGACCTCTTTCCCACCGCCACGCCGCAGGCGCCGGTGCTGGTCTACATCCACGGCGGCTACTGGCGCGCGCTCGACAAGAGCGATGCCTCGTTCATCGCCCCGCCGTTCGTCGCCGCCGGTGCCCTGGTGGTGGTGACCAACTACGCGCTCTGTCCGGCGGCGAGCATCGCGGAGATCGTGCGCCAGCAGCGGGCGGCGCTGGCCTGGGTCTGGCGCCACGCCGCCGCGCACGGCGGCGATCCGGAGCGGATCGTCGTCGCCGGCCACTCGGCGGGCGGGCACCTCGCGGCGATGATGCTCGCCACCGACTGGCCGGCGGTCGATCCCGCGCTCCCGGCCGACCTGGTGAAGGGCGCGCTCGCGCTCTCCGGCGTGTTCGAGCTCGAGCCGCTGCGCCACGCGCCTTTCCTCGCCACTGACCTCCAGCTCGATGCGGCTGCGGCCGAGCGCCTCAGCCCGATCGCCCTGGCAGCGCCGAAGCGACCGCTGTTCGCGCTCGTCGGCGGCGACGAGAGCGAGGAGTTCCTGCGCCAGAACGCCCTCATCGCCGAGACGTGGGGGCCGGCCGCGGTGCCGGTCTGCGAAGCGGTGCCCGGCCGGCACCACATGAGCGTGCTGCGCGAGCTCGCCGAGCCCGGCTCGCGCACCCATCGCCTGGCCCTGCGGCTCCTCGGCCTCGACGACTGAGCCGCGCTCGTCGTCAGCGACTCGGGTCGCGCGCCGCCAGGCGCGCCAGCAGATAGCAGAGCGCCGCGTACGGCCAGATCCAGCCGACCCACTGCGCCGCGCCGTGGAAGCGGATGAAGCGCCCCTGCTCCCAGGCTTGCAGGCTCTGCGCGAAGTAGGGATCGGCCGGCGCACGGGCGACCAACATGACCAGTGCGGTGAGCGTGATCAGGCCGAAGCCGGCGGCGACGCGGCGCGGCACCAGGCTCAAGAGCGCGGCTGCCGCCAGGCCGACCAGCACGCCCTGGATCGCCTGCGCCGTGGTCCAGGCCAAGGCGTGCTGCGGGCCGAAGTTGAGCGCGGTCGACAGCGTGGTCGCGGCGGCGCCGAGCAGCGCCGCGCCGATCACCAGCGCGCTGCGCCGCCAGCCCGGCACGGCGATCGTGAAGGCCACCAGGCAGGGCGCGAGCAGGCCGAGGACGATGATCGACAGCTCGCTCGCCGCCGACATCGTCACGCTCTCGGCGGGTGTCGCGGCGGCGGCTTCGGCCCAGCGCGCCGCCCAGCCCTCGGCCGACGTCCCCCGCAGCATCTCGGCGACGACCGGCTGCACCCGGCCGAGCACCTGGCCGAGGCCGAACGGCACCGCGGTCGGAAAGAGCAGGCCGATCGGCCAGAGCAGCAGCAGCGCCATGCCGCCGGCGCTGCGGGCGACGAACCAGCGATCGCGCACCATCTGCCAGCGCTCGATCCCGCCGTGGCTATCGAGCAGCAGGCCGATGCCGATGCCGAGCGCCGTGCCCATCGCATTGAGCAGCAGGTCGAGGTTCGATGAGACGCGATGCGGCAGGTAGTTCTGCAGCAGCTCGAGCGTGAAGGTCAGCATCGTCCCGCCGACCAGCGCGGTC
Source organism: Caldimonas sp. (assembly GCA_036509055.1). GTDB lineage: Bacteria > Pseudomonadota > Gammaproteobacteria > Burkholderiales > Burkholderiaceae_C > Schlegelella_A. The sequence goes on along the minus strand of DATCGH010000169.1, from coordinate 1,342 downwards.
CAGGCCGCCGCCGCCGACGTGCGGCCGCTGCGCACCAGGGCGACGAACAGCAGGAAGCCGAGCGGCAGGTAGCCGAGCAGGTTGGAGATCCAGTCGAACCAGGTCCAGCCGTGCGCCCGGTCGATCAGGAAATCAAGAGGACCCACGCCCGGAACCCGCCAACCGGCGAACGGATACAGGCTGGCGTAGACGATCAGGGCGGCATAGAGCCAGGCCAGCGGTACCGCGGAGCTGCGGTGGCGCTGTGTTGCCATCAGAACGGCTTGACGACCACCAGGATCACGATCAGCGTGAACAGCACGATGGCGCTTTCGTTGAAGACACGAAACCAGCGCTCGCTCTTCTCGTTGGCGAACTCCTCGAACTTGCGCAGCAGCGAGCGGCAGGCATGGTGGTAGCCGATGGCGCCGACCACGAGCACGAGCTTGGCATGCAGCCAGTAGTTGCCCGGCCCCTTGCCGACGCCGTAGCCGAGCCAGAGGACGAGGCCGAGGCCGATGGCCACGACCATCAACAGCCCGGTGAAGCGATAGAGCTTGCGCGCCATCACCAGCAGCCGCTCGCGCTCGGCATGGCTGTCGGCCGGCACGCTGGCGAGGTTGACGAAGATTCGCGGCAGATAGAACAGGCCGGCGAACCAGCTGCTGACGAAAACGATGTGAAAGGCCTTGACCCAGAGCACGGATGAACCCATCGAGCGATTATCGGTGTGCGAGATGCGCGGCCTAGAATCCCGCCCGTGCAAACGCCCCCGCCCTTCCCCTCGAGCCGGCCGCGGCGCCTGCGCCGGGACGCCTGGAGCCGCGATCTGGTGCGCGAGTCGCGCCTCGGCCCGAGCGACTTCATCCTGCCGGTGTTCCTGCTCGAGGGCCAGGGCCGGAGCGAGGCGGTGGCATCGATGCCCGGAGTCGAGCGGCGCACGCTCGATCGCCTCTATCCGGTGGCCGAGGAGTGCCTCGCGCTCGGCATCCCGGTGCTCGCCCTGTTTCCGGTGCTCGAGCCTTCGCTCAAGACCGAGGACGGGCGCGAGGCGTTGAATCCCAAAGGGCTCGTACCCACGGCACTGCGAGAGCTGAAGAAGCGCTTCCCCGAGCTCGGCCTGATGACCGACGTCGCCCTCGACCCGTTCACCTCGCACGGCCAGGACGGCCTGCTCGATGCCACCGGCTACATCGTCAACGACGAGACGGTGGCCGTGCTGGTGAAGCAGGCGCTGGTGCAGGCCGAGGCGGGCTGCGACATCGTCGCTCCGAGCGACATGATGGACGGGCGGGTCGGGGCGGTGCGCCGCGCGCTCGACGAGGCCGGGTTCGACCGCGTGCGCATCATGTCCTACGCCGCG
>DATCGH010000168.1:0-10511 GCA_036509055.1 Caldimonas sp. | reverse complement strand
GCGTCGTCCTCGGCATGGTCGCCGGCTTCGTGCGCCGCGCCGACGGGCCGGTGATGCGGGTGATGGACGGGCTGATGGCGATCCCCGGCATCCTGCTGGCGATCGCTTTGATGGCGGTGACGCGGGCCAGCCTCACGACCGTGATCGTCGCCATCACCGTGCCCGAGATCCCGCGGGTCGTGCGCCTGGTCCGCTCGCTCTCGCTCACCCTGCGCGAGCAGCTCTTCGTCGAGGCGGCGCATGCCGTCGGCACGCGCCTGCCGGCGGTGCTCTGGCGGCACGTGCTGCCCAACATGCTGGCGCCGCTGGTGGTCCAGGCCACCTTCGTCGCCGCCTCGGCGGTGCTGATCGAGGCGTCGCTGTCTTTCCTCGGCGTCGGCATCCCGGCGCAGACGCCGAGCTGGGGAAACATGATGGCCGAGGGCCGGAACGTCGTCGCGGTGGCGTTCCACATCATCCTGTATCCCGGCATCCTGCTGGCAGTGACGGTGCTCTCGATCAACATGGTCGGCGACGGTCTGCGCGACGCGCTCGATCCGCGCCTGGCGAGGCAGCTGTGACGCAATTCACCGCCGCTGCGGCGGCAAGGCCGCCGCTCCTCGCGGTCGAGGACCTGCGCACCACCTTCGCCACGCGGGTCGGCCCGGTGCGCTCGGTCGACGGCCTCTCCTTCACCGTGAACGACGGCGAGACGCTCGGCATCGTCGGCGAATCGGGCTGCGGCAAGAGCGTCACCGCGCTCTCGATCCTGCGCCTGGTGCCGGTGCCGCCGGGGCGTCACGGCGGCGCGGTGCGCTATCGCGGCCGCGACCTGCTGGCGCTGAGCGAGAAGGAGATGCGCTCGATCCGCGGCGACCGCATCTCGATGATCTTCCAGGAGCCGATGACCTCGCTCAACCCGGTGCTGAGCGTTGGCCGGCAGATCGCCGAGTGCGTGCAGCTGCACCAGAAGCTCGGCCGCGCCGAGGCGATGGAGCGCGCGGTGGCGATGCTGAAGCTGGTGCAGATTCCGGAAGCCGAGCGCCGCGCGCACGAGTATGCCCACCAGCTCTCCGGCGGCATGCGGCAGCGGGTGATGATCGCCCTGGCCCTGTCGTGCCGGCCCGAGCTGCTGATCGCCGACGAGCCGACCACCGCCCTCGACGTCACCATCCAGGCACAGATCCTCGACCTGGTGAAGCGCCTGCAGCGCGAGCTCGGCATGGGCGTGATCATGATCACCCACGACCTCGGCGTCGTTGCCGAGAGCTGCGACCGGGTGGTGGTGATGTATGCCGGCCGAAAGGTCGAGGAGGCGACCGTGCTCGACCTGTTCGATCGGCCGCGCCATCCCTACACCCGGGCACTGATGGCCTCGATGCCGGCCCTCAGCACCCGTGCTGCGCGCCTCGCCGAGATCCCGGGGCTGGTGCCGGCGCCGCACCAGCTCGGCCGCGGCTGCGCCTTCGCGCCGCGCTGCGCCTACGCCGAGGCGCGCTGCCGGGTCGAGCAGCCGGCGTTTCTCGTCGACGGCTTCGGCCACGGTGCCGCCTGCTTCGCGGTCGAGGAAGGGCGAATTCCCGAGCACGTGCCGGAGCTCGTCACGCCATGAGCACCACGCCCCTTCTTGCCGTCGAGAAGCTGCGCAAGCACTACTTCTCGCCCAAGCCGTGGATCGGCAAGGGCCCGCCGCCGATCCAGGCGGTGGACGACGTCTCCTTCACGGTCGAGCGCGGCGAGACGCTGGCGCTGGTCGGCGAGTCGGGCTGCGGCAAGACGACGACCGCGAAGTCGGTGGTGCGCCTGGTCGAGCCGACCTCGGGCTCGGTGAGGCTCGAGGGCGAGGAGCTGACCACGCTCTCGGCCGAGCGCATGCGCCAGCGCCGGAAAGACCTGCAGATCGTCTTCCAGGATCCCTATGCCTCGCTCGACCCGCGATTGCCGGCGGGCGAGATCGTCGCCGAGCCGCTGCGCAACTTCGCCGGCATGACCGGCGCCGAGCGGAAGGAGCGGGTGCAGTGGCTGTTCGCCCGGGTGGGCCTGCGCCCCGAGTCGGCGGCCAAGTATCCGCACGAGTTCTCCGGCGGCCAGCGGCAGCGCCTCGGCATCGCCCGGGCGCTGGCCCTGAACCCGAAGCTGATCGTCTGCGACGAGCCCGTCTCGGCGCTCGACGTCTCGGTGCAGGCGCAGGTGGTGAACCTGCTGATGGACCTGCAGGCCGAGCTCGGCATCGCCTACCTGTTCGTCGCCCACGACCTGGCGGTGGTGCGCCACATCAGCCACCGCGTCGCCGTGATGTACCTCGGGCAGATGATGGAAGTGGCCGACCGCGACACCCTGTTCGCCGCGCCGCGCCATCCCTACACCGAGATCCTGCTGTCGGCGGTGCCGGTGCCGAACCCGCGCATCCGGCCGCAGCGGCTGCTGCTGCAGGGCGACCCGCCGAGCCCGGCGAACCCGCCGCCGGGCTGCCGCTTCCACACCCGCTGCCCGCTGGCGCAGCCCATTTGCCGCGAGCAGCGGCCGCCGCTCACGCCGCGCGAGGCGGGTGCGGGCACGCAATGGGTGGCCTGCCACGTCCGCTAAACCCTCTCTTCGTCACGAGGACCCGCATGAGCACGACCCCGACCTATGACCTGCTGATCCGCGGCGGCACCGTCATCGACGGCACCAAGGCACCGCGCTTCGACGCCGACGTCGCCGTCAAGGACGGCCGCATTGCTGCCGTCGGCGACCTGGCCGGTGCGCGCGCTGCGCGCACGATCGACGCCGCCGGCCTGATCGTCGCTCCCGGATTCATCGACTCGCACACCCACGACGACCAGGCGCTGCTGGCGCAGCCCGACATGGGCTTCAAGGTCTCGCAGGGCGTGACCACGGTGATCGCCGGCAACTGCGGCATCAGCGCCGCGCCGCTGGTGCGCGGCATGAAGCTGCCGATGCCGCTCGACCTGATCGACGGTCCCGACAGCGAGCGCCACGAGACCTTCGCCTCCTGGGTGTCTGCGCTGGTGGCCAAGCCGGCAGCGACCAACGTCGCCGCGCTGGTCGGCCATTCGACGCTGCGCGCCGCGACCATGGCCAACCTCGACCGCGAGGCCACGGCCGAGGAGATCGCGGTGATGCAGGCGCTGCTGGTGGAAGCGCTCGATGCCGGCGCGATCGGCCTGTCGACCGGTACCTTCTATCCGCCGGCGCTGAAGGCGAGCACGGCCGAGATCATCGCGATCGGCCGGCCGTTGACCGCGCGCGGCGGCCTCTACGTCACCCACATGCGCGACGAGTCTTCGAAGGTGATGGAGGCGCTCGACGAGACCTTCCGCATCGGCCGCGAGCTCGCCGTTCCGGTCGTGGTCTCGCACCACAAGGTGCAGAACCGGCCGAACTTCGGCCGTTCGGAGGAGACGCTCGCCTTCATCCGCGAGACCATGAAAGGGCAGAGCGTCTGCCTCGACTGCTATCCCTACACCGCCGGCTCGACCATGATCCGCACCGACCGCGGCATGCTCGACGGCCGGGTGCTCATCGCCTCGAGCGTGCCGCATCCGGAGTGCACCGGCCGCGAGCTCGGCGAGATCGCCACCGAGTGGGGCGTCGCGGAGAGCGAGGCGGCGCGGCGGATGCAGCCGGGCACCGCGATCTACTTCCTGATGGACGAGGACGACGTCCGCCGGATCCTCGCCTTCGACGACACGATGATCGGCTCCGACGGCATCCCCGTCGGCGAGAAGCCGCATCCGCGCCTCTGGGGCACCTTCCCGCGCGTCCTCGGCCACTACAGCCGCGAGGTCGGCCTGTTTCCGCTCGAGACCGCGGTCTGGAAGATGACCGGCCTGACGGCGCGCAACTTCGGCCTCGCCGACCGCGGCAGCATCGTCGTGGGCAAGCAGGCGGACCTGGTGCTGTTCGATGCCGGCACGGTGAAGGACGCCGCCACTTACGAGGAGCCGACCCGGCCGGCCGAAGGCATCCACACGGTGATCGTCAACGGCGGCGTCGCCTGGGAGGGCGGGCGCTCGACCGGGGTGCGCCGCGGTCGGGTGCTGCGGCGAACCCCTTCGGCAGCGCCTGCGGGAGCCACGGCATGAACGCGGCCGCCGCGATCCGGCGCTACCCGACGCCTCTGCCGGTGCCGTTCTCGAAAGCGGTGCGCGCCGGCGACTTCCTCTTCCTCTCCGGTGTGCTGGCGATGGATGCGCAGGCGCGCATCGTCGACGGCGACGTGCAGGTGCAGACCCGGGTGGTGCTGGAGCGCATCGCCGCCACGCTCGAGGAATGCGGCGCCACCCTGCAGCAGGTGGTGAAAGCGACGATCTGGCTCGCCGACCTGGCCGATTTCGCCGCCTTCAATGCCGAGTACGCGAAGCACTTCGGCGGCGCCCTGCCGGCACGGTCGTGCGTGCAGGCGGTGCTCTATCAGGGAGCGAAGGTGGAGATCGAGGTCCAGGCCTTCGTGCGCGAAGACGTCATGAACTGAGCGCCGGCACCAAGCCGCCGCCCATGACGGCGCCGCGGCGCTACCAGTTGCGAATCGTCGGGTTCCTGAACGTGTAGTGGTTGGGCACCGACAGGTTCGAGAACGAGAAGGACAGACTCACATCGAGTGATGTCACCTGGTGCCACCAGCCCAGCGGCAGAAATACCGTATCGCCCGGCTCGGCCACCACCTCGAGCACCTTCACGCCCTCGAAATCGGGGTAGCGGTACAGGTCGGGCGCGTCGAGATCGATCGGGCTGTACACCTCGAAATGGTTGTACAGGCGGGGCGTGTCCAGCGGCGAAATGAAGCGCCAGCGCTTGCGGCCGACGATCTGCGCATGGAACAGCATGATCGTGTCGTGGTGCAGCGGCGTGACCGTGCCTGCCGGGCCGAACCAGAACGAGGCACGCTCCGGCAACTCGGCTCGGTTGCAGATCTTCGGCAGGGTGCCGATGTCGGCCAGCAAGGGAACAAACTCTGGGCGGCGCAGCGCTTCGTTGTTGGCCGTGAGGTAGTAGTCGTTGGAGGGGCCACCGGCGAGCACCTGGTCGACGAAATCGGCGAGCCGGACGTGGCGCTGATGATCGAGCTTGTTCTGCTCGTACTTCGGGTCGGCGCTGCGCTCGGCCTGGACTTGCACATCAAGGTGCCCGAAGCGGGCTTTCAGGTCTTTCGGCGACCAGCGCTTCATCGCCGGCCAATCGGCCGCCACGCCCGTGAGCACCAGCGGGCGGCTGCCGCGAACATAGCGATCCATGAATTCGCCTTTGGAGACGTTCTTGCGTTTCTCGACCCGCGTGTAGTCGGGCGCCAGCTCCCGCAGCTTTTGCTGACTGGCCATCACCGATTCGAGCTTGTACTGAAGCTGCTGGACCCTGCGCGCTGCCAGGTAGGCGGGGTCGGTTTCCATCCGCGCAATGGCGGCAGCGGCCTCGGCGCGGTCGACGCCCGCTCCGCACATCGTCACCAGCATCGACTCGGGCGTGCAGTTGCGCAGCCGGTTCTCGGCGATCCATTGCAGCCATTCGGCGTCGACCGGCTTGCCGGGCCGAAGCTCGCGCGGAGGAGGACAGGCGTCGAGTGAATTCAGGTGCTGCTCCTCAAGCGTTGGATGATGCACAGAGCGTAGCCGGCGTTGCCCAGCCGGATGAGGTGCGATTTTCCAGCAACGGGCTCAGCCGCGTCGGCCGGCCGGCCACGGCCAGGATGAACACGCCGAAGGGCAGGGTCATGAGTGAATCCCGGCCGAGCCGACGGGAAGCGCAATGTATCGTGCACGATCATGGCTGCCCTCGACGACCCCCGGCACGACCGCGAAGCGGGCAGCCGCAGCAGCACGCTCGACACGACGCGCATCGACGACGTCCGCATCGGCGCGGTCCGGCCGCTGATCACGCCGGCGCTGCTGCAGGAACGCGTTCCGGTCGATGACGACACGCTCGCCCTGGTCGAATCGAGCCGGGCGGCGATCGCCTCGGTCCTGCACGGCGGCGATCAGCGCCTGGTGGTCGTCGTCGGTCCCTGCTCGATCCACGACCACGACCAGGCGATCGAGTACGCCACCCGGCTGAAGGCGGCGGCCGACAGTCTGGGCGACGACCTCCTGATCGTCATGCGGGCCTACTTCGAGAAGCCGCGCACGACGCTCGGCTGGAAGGGCTACATCAACGATCCGCACCTCGACGGCAGCTTCGCGATCAACGAGGGTCTGGAGCTGGCGCGCCGCCTCCTCCTCGACCTGACCCGGCTAGGCATGCCCACCGGCACCGAGTTCCTCGACCTGCTGAGCCCCCAGTACGTCGCCGACCTGATCGCCTGGGGCGCGATCGGCGCGCGCACGACGGAGAGCCCGAGCCATCGCCAGCTCGCCTCGGGCCTCAGCTCGCCGGTCGGCTTCAAGAACGGTACCGACGGCAGCGTCAAGGTCGCGGCCGACGCGATCCTCGCGGCGCGCTCGCCGCACGCCTTCATGGGAATGACGAAGATGGGCGTCGCCGCGATCTTCGAGACCCGAGGCAACGACGACTGCCACGTGATCCTGCGCGGCGGCAGGACGCCGAACTACGGCGCGGCCGAGGTGGCCGCCGCATGCGCCACGCTGCGCGCCGCCGGCCTGCGCGAGCAGGTGATGATCGACTTCTCGCACGGCAACAGCGCCAAGGACCCGCTCCGCCAGATCGCCGTCGCCGACGATGTGGCGGCGCGGATTGCGCAGGGTGAGGAGCGGATCATCGGCGTGATGATCGAGAGCCACCTCGAGACCGGGCGGCAGGACCTGGTACCGGGCGTCGCCTTGAAGCGGGGCGTGTCGATCACCGACGCCTGCATCGGCTTCGCGCAGACCGAGCCGGTGCTCGCCGCACTGGCGAACGCGGTGCGCAAGCGGTCGAAGCGGGCCGGGCGGGTCTAGCGGCCGGCGGCCAGGCTCCAGCCGGGCTTGCTGCCGAGCGCCTGGAGGACGGCCTTGTCCTCGGCCGTGACTTCGTACTCGGCGAGCGTGCGCTCGCGAAAAGTGACCTGAGGGAATTCCCGGAGCAGCGGCACGAGTTGGGCGCGGGCTTGCTGGGTCTGGCCGTTGAAGCGCAGGATCGAGGTGGTCATGGGAGGAGCGACGGGGCTGGGGCGTCGGCAACGGGATCGTATGTGCGCCCAACGTGGCGTTGGCGCCGTCCGTTGACGCACCCCTCCGAATGCGGGATTTCTTTACGCCGACGTGTCCATGGAGCGCAACTACATCGAGGAACAGACCGGCGGCGGCGTCCCCATCAAGATGTGGACCCGCGGCGTGCCGGTGGAAGACTCGGCCCGGCGCCAGCTGGAGAACGCGGCCCGGCTGCCGATCGTGTTCAGGCACGTCGCCGCCATGCCCGACGTCCACTTCGGCATCGGTGCGACCGTGGGCTCGGTGATCCCGACGCTGAAGGCCATCATTCCAGCGGCAGTGGGGGTGGACATCGGCTGCGGCATGATGGCCTGCAAGACGACCCTCACGGCCGAAGACCTGCCCGACAACCTGGCACCCCTGCGCGCGGCGATCGAGCGCGCAGTCCCGCACGGTCGTGCGCCGGGCGCGCGCGATCCCGGCGCCTGGCGCAAGACGCCGGCCGCGGTCGACACCGCCTGGGCGCAGCTCGAGCCGGAGTTCGAGGCGATCTGCCGTGCCCACCCGAAGCTGGAGAAGACCAACAACCACCAGCACCTCGGCACCCTGGGCAGCGGCAACCATTTCGTCGAGGTCTGCCTCGACGAAGCCGGTGCCGTCTGGTTCATGCTGCATTCAGGCTCGCGCGGCGTCGGCAACGCGATCGGCACGATGTTCATCGAGCTGGCGAAGCAGGACGCGCTGCGCAACAACGCCAACCTGCCCGACCGCGACCTCGCCTATTTCGAGGAAGGTGCGCGCTATTTCGGCGACTACGTCCAGGCCGTCGGCTGGGCGCAGAAGTTCGCGGCGGCGAACCGCGAGGTGATGATGAAGCGGGTGATCGAGGCCGCGAAGACGGTGATCGCCAAATCGTTCCAGAGCCACATCGAAGCGGTGAACTGCCACCACAACTACGTGCAGAAGGAGCGCCACTTCGGCGAGGACGTCTACGTCACACGCAAGGGCGCGGTCAGCGCCCAGACGGGCGAGCTGGGCATCATCCCGGGCAGCATGGGCGCGTGCAGCTACATCGTGCGCGGCAAGGGCCACCCGGAGAGCTTCGCCTCGTGCTCGCACGGCGCGGGCCGGACGATGAGCCGCAGCGAGGCCAAGCGCCGCTTCACGCTCGACGACCACCGGGCCGCGACCGCGGGCGTCGAGTGCCGCAAGGATGCCGGCGTGATCGACGAGACGCCGGCCGCCTACAAGGACATCGATGCGGTCATGGCGGCGCAGAGCGATCTGGTCGATGTGGTGCACACGCTGAAGCAGGTGGTGTGCGTGAAGGGCTAGTCGCCGGTCCGACGGTACGTCGTCTAGCATGAGCGCATGCGGCTGCTCATCCTCGAGGACGACCCTCAGCTCGGCGATGCGCTGACCACCGGCCTGCGCCAGCTCGGCCATGCGGTCGACTGGTTCGCCAGCGGCGCGCAGGCAGACGCGGCGATCGACGGCGCGCCCTACGACGCGGCCGTGCTCGACCTGGGCCTGCCGGGCACCGACGGGATGGTGTGGCTGCGCCGCTGGCGCGAGCGCGGCTCGGCCCTGCCGGTGCTCATCCTCACGGCGCGCGACGGCGTGCAGCAGCGCATCGCCGGCCTCGACGCCGGCGCCGACGACTACCTGATCAAGCCGATCGCCACCGAGGAGCTGGCGGCGCGCCTCCGGGCGATGCTGCGCCGCGCGACTGGCCGGGCGCAGTCCGAGTGGACGCACGGCGCCCTGCGCTACGACACCGCCAGCAAGCAGGTCCACTGGCAGGGCCGGCCGGTGGAGCTGACGGCGCGCGAGCTCGCTCTGCTCGAGGTGCTGCTGAAGCATCCGCAGCGCGTGCTGTCCAAGGCGCAGCTGCAGGAGCAGCTCTACGACTGGAGCGGCCGCGAGCCCGAGAGCAATGCCCTCGAAGTGCACATCCATCGGCTGCGCCGCAAGATCCATCCGGACGTCGTGCGCACCGTGCGCGGCGTCGGCTACGCGCTCGGCGCCGAGGTGCCTGCGTGAGCCTGCAGCGCCGCCTGCTGGTCTTCCTGCTGTTGTGCGCGCCGGTGGTGTGGGGCGTGGCGCTGATCGTGTCGGCGAGCCGGGCGCGGCACGAGGTCAACGAGCTGTACGACACGGAAATCATCCGTCTGGCCCGCCAGGTGCAGGCGACGCTGCCCGGCCTCGGCGTCTCCGGCGCCGTCTTGTCGGAGCCTGTGCCCTCGGGCGGTTCGTCCGACCTGCGCGACCTGGCGATCGCCGTCTGGAATGGCGAAGGCAAGCTGCTGCTGTCCGACCGCGAGGGCGTGCAGCTTCCGCGCCGCGCGGACGCGGCAGGCTTCGTCGACCTGACGCTCGGATCGGATGCCTGGCGGGTCTACTACCTGCAGTCGGCGCGCGGCACCTGGCTGGTGGCGGCGGGACAGCGGGTGTACGAACGCGACGAGCTGGTCAAGGACCTGGTCAGCAGCCAGCTCCTGCCCTGGCTCCTGGTGCTTCCGGTGCTCCTGCTCGCCATGGCCTGGGCGGTGCGCCAGGCGCTCGCGCCGGTGCGCACGCTGACGGCCGACCTGCAGCGCCGCGGCGCCGACGATCTGCAGAAGGTGCCGACGGCCCTGATCCCGGTCGAGCTCGGCCCGCTGTTCGCCGCCATGAACGGCCTGTTTGCCCGGATCGAATCGACGCTGGCGCGGGAACGCCGTTTCACCGCCGACGCCGCGCACGAGCTGCGGACGCCCCTGGCCGTGCTTCGCGCCCAATGGGACGTGCTGAGTCGCAGCCGCGAGGAGGGCGAGCGTTCACGGGCCTTCGCCAAGCTGGGCGCGGGCCTGGACCGCATGGACCGCATGGTCGAGCAGCTCCTCGCCCTGTCGCGGGTGGACGCTGCCGAGCGACCGGCGCAAGGCGAGCCGGTCGAGTGGAAGCAGGTCGTCGAACGGGTGGTGAGCGACCTGCTCCCGCTCGCCGAACGGCGCCGCATCGAGCTCGCCTGCGACTGGCCGGCCGAAGGCGCACCCGCATTCGCCGTTCGCGGCGATGCCGACCTGCTCACGCTCCTGCTCAGGAACCTGGTCGACAACGCCGTGCGCTATGCGCCCGAGGGGAGCGAGGTGACCCTGCGCTTCAGCGCCGAGGGCCTGGACGTGGAGAACGCCGGCCCGCCCTTGCCCGCCGAGACGCTGGCGCACCTGGGCGAACGCTTCCACCGGGCCGCCGGGCAGGCGGAGTCGGGCAGCGGCCTCGGCATCTCGATCGCGCAGCGCATCGCCGCGCTGCATGGCCTCGCGCTGCGATATCGGGCCCGGGCAGACGGCAGCGGCGTCGTCGCCGAGCTGCGCCGGCTCAGCGTGCCTTGAGCTTGGCCAGCAGGGTGCGCACCTCTTCGCGGCGGCCGGTGTCGGCGATCTGCCGGCCGGGCCGCGCCGGAGC
>DATCGH010000167.1:0-4052 GCA_036509055.1 Caldimonas sp. | reverse complement strand
CCCTGGCAGCGGCGCAGAACGTCAAGATCACGCCGCTCGGAACGCACGACGGCGAGTTCTGCCCCCAGGACCGCGCGCTCGTCTTCGAGGACCCGAACGGCACGCGCATCCTCTACGATCCGGGCCGCACGGTCGCGGGGCCGAACGACCCGCGCCTCGGCAAGATCGACATCATCCTGGTGAGCCACATGCATGGCGACCACGTGGGGAACGCGCACAACAAGGCCCCGAACTCGGGGACCTGCGACGCGCCCGACACGTCGGTTTCGGATATACCGAACTCCAACGCCGTCAATATCGCCGTTGCCAAGAAATCGAAGATCGTGACCGGAAGCGAGATGCCGCCCTTCTTCGCCGCGAAGCTCAAGGCGAACGGCGGCGACCCTGCCAACTCGATCCTCGCTCGTTTCGGCGGCAGCGTAACCGTCGGCGGCGTGCGCATCGCCACGGTGACGGCGATGCACAGCAACGGCCTCGATCCCGACTACATCGGCGGCGACCTCGGCAAGGCGATGAAGGACGCCGGCATCGCCGGCGACGTCGGCCTGGCCACCGGCTACGTCGTGCGCTTCAGCAACGGGCTGGTGGCCTACCTCTCGGGCGACACCGGCATCACTGCCGACCAGGAGCTGGTGGTGAACAAGCACTACAACGCCAGGCTCGCGGTGATGAACATCGGCGACGGTTTCACCACCGGCCCGGCCGAGGCCGCCTACGTGATCAACGAGCTGGTGAAGCCGGCGTCGGTGATAGCCTCGCATGCCAACGAGGTCGGCACGGTCGGCGGCAAGGTCCGCCCAGGCAGCAAGACCGAGGCCTTCGTCAAGGCATCGAAGGTGCCGGTGCACGTCCCGCTGTCGGGCAAGACGATGGAGTTCGACGCCGCCGGCAAGTGCACGGCGGGCTGCTGACGCGCCGCGTCTGCCGGCCTTCGACCGCCTCGAGCGCGGCGAAGGTCGGCGTGCCTTCGCCCGCTTCGCGTCAGAACCAGTAGTCAGCGACGCATCGGCCGTCCTGCCCCAGGTCCTCGAAGGCGCCGAGCCCGTCGAAATGCTCGATCGGCACCCGGGCCACGGGCTCAGGCTCCGCCAGCCGCAGGTTGACCGCGATGCGGCGTCGGCCCTCTGCGTTCGGTTGCAGGGAACGCCAGTACGCGATGCAGCCGCAGGTCGGGCAGAAGTGGAAGGCGAGCGCGTTGCCCCGGACGTAGGTCGTCGTCGGACCGGAGACGTGGATGCCTTCGCCTTCGTAGTGGTAGGCCCAGAGGACGCCGTAGCGCCTGCACGCGGTGCAGTTGCAGGCGGTGGCCGATTCGGGCATGCCGTCGAACCGCCACTGGACTGCACCGCAGAGGCAGGAACCCTGGATCATCCGGCCAATTTATACGCCTCCGCCCGGGCATTGTCGCTGCGCAGCCGCAGCGCATAGCCCTGGCCGTGGATGGTCTCTAGCGCCAGCGCCGTCGCCCCGGCTTCGCGGAGCTTGCGCCGGATCCGGCACACGTGCATGTCGGCGCTGCGCCGCGGCTCGCCGCCAGCGCTCGCGCGTCCGAGGGCGCGCACGATCGTCTGGCGGTGGACGAAGCCGTCGGAGCGGGCGGCCAGCAACAGCAGCAGCTCGAATTCGCCGCCGGTGAGTCCGAGGGGGTGGTCGGCATAGAAGGCCGCCTGGCGGCGCGGGTCGAGCCGCAGTTCGCCGAGAAGGACGGCGCCGGGCTCGGCTGTCTCGCCCGGATCCGCGGCCAGCTCCAGGAGGCGCTGCAACTTGAGGGCGATCAGGCGCGGCGAGCTCTCCTTGTCGATGAGCTCGGTGGCGCCGGCCTCCAGCGCCGCCACCGGCGCGGTGGCGCATCCCGGCGAGGCGAGAACGACGATCGGCGCGCGCTGCTCGCGCCGCAGCCAGCGAACCGTGGCATTCACCAACTCGGCCGCACTGCCGTCGGCGTCGCAGAGGATCGCGTCGAACCGCCACTGGCCGAGCGCCGGACGCGTCGCTGCGAGGTCGCCGACGCTGTAGAGCTTGAATCCGTGGCTCCTCAGGCTTCCCTGCAGGGCCGAGGCGTAGGCGACATCGGCACTGACGACGAGGCAAAGGGGCAACATGCTCGGGGACTCGGCGATCTCGATGCGGCCAGAGTACGGTCGCGGCCGAGCCAGTTGTTGCGAAGTCCGCCGTGGCCGCGCCGTCCGATGTTCCAGATCTTGCGAATTCGGGAACGACCGCGGTCGCGTACCTTCGTCGTGATAGAAGACGGCCGTGACATGCGTCACCTTCGCGCAACGATGCCGCACCGCTCCGCATGATCCTGACCGAGCTTCCCGACCTGCCGCCCCGGCCCGAGACGCCGGCCAACGCGGCTTTCCGCAGGGACTACGTGGCCCGCTGGGGCAAGGAGAACACCGTCCTCTGCGGCCGATCGCGGCTGGCCGAGTATCCGCGGGTGAATCACCCGCTTTCGATCAAGATGGCCTGGGACGGCCGCGAGGTCTACCGCCTGGGCCGGCGCGAGGTCCACGTCCGGGCGGGCAGCTACCTGGTGCTGAACGACGGCGAAGAGTACGGCAGCACCCTGAGCGGCGAGCGACCGGTGACCTCGTTCTCGGTCTTCCTGCGCCGCGGCCTGGCCGGCGAGATCGTCGCCGCGCGCCGGCTCGGCCTCGAGCGCTGCATGGAGCAGGCCGTCGACACACCGGCGACGGCCTCGTTCTCGCCGCACCTTCGCGCCGACGATCGCCACGTGACACCGCGCATGCGCCACATCCACGAGCGCGTGCTGGCGGGCGAGCGAAGCCAGGCCTGGCTCGACGAACAGGCGGTGCTGCTCGTCGACGACCTGATCCGGGCCGAGCAGGCGGCGTTCGCGACCACCTTGCGCCTGCCGGCGATCAAGCCTTCGACCCGGGCCGAGCTGAGCCGGCGGCTGCGCCTAGCCACCGACCACATCGAATCGCACTACGACCAGCCGCTGCCGCTGGAGACGCTGGCGCAGGTCGCCTGCATGTCGACCTTCCACTTCGTCCGCTATTTCGCCTCGCTGCACGGTGTCACGCCGCATGCGTATCTGGTGAACCGGCGCACGGCGGCGGCGCAGCGTCTGCTCGCCGATGGCTTCACCGACCTGACGCTGATCGCCGAGCGAACCGGATTCGGCAGCCGCTCCAGCCTCTACCGGGCCCTGACGCGCGCCCGCGCGACTGGCGTGCTGGCGCCGCCACGGCGCTGCGGCGAAGCGCTGAACTGAGCTGAGCCGGGGCCCGGTCTCCTTTTCAGCGCGAAGCGGCTGCCGCCTCCGGCTCGCAGCCGCAGAATCGGCGCAGGGAGGGTCGCTTCATGAAAGTCGGCAAGTCGTACACGCTCGCGGAGTTCCTGGCATGGACGCGGCGGAAGATCTACGTCCTGCTGGTCATGGCGATCATCCCGGTCGTCCTGTACAAGGTCTTCGGCCAGACGTGGATCGCCGCGCCCTGGTCGGTGGCCGTGCTGCTCGGCACGGCCACGTCGTTCATCGTCGGCTTCAAGAACGCGCAGACCTACAACCGCACTCTGGAAGCGCAGCAGGTCTGGACGGCGATCGCCGGCACCAGCCGCTACTGGGGGCTGATCTGCCGCGACTTCCCGACCCACCGGGCGAGTGCCAAGGTCCTGATCCATCGCCACCTTGCCTGGCTGACGGCGTTGCGCTATCAGCTGCGCGGCAGCGGCCGGATCTGGGAAACGGTCAGCAGCCGCTCGAACCAGGAATACCTGAAGACCTACAGCGTTCCCGAGAAGGAGACGACGCTCGAGGCCGAGCTGCAGAAATTCCTGCCCGAAAGCGAGCTGCAGCGGTTGGCGTCGACCCGGAACAAGGCGAGCACGCTCATGAGCATGCAGAGCGAGGCCATCCGCGAGCTCTACGCGCGCCAGGAGCTGGTGGTGCTGCACCACACCGAGATGCAGAAGACGCTGAAGGACTTCCTCGATCAGCAGAGCAAGGTCGAGCGGATCAAGAACTTTCCCTACCCGCGGCAGTACGCGACCATCAACACCTTCTTCGTCTGGAGCTTCGCGGC
>DATCGH010000166.1:0-2090 GCA_036509055.1 Caldimonas sp. | reverse complement strand
CGTAGTCCTTGCCGCCGCGCATCTCGCGCACCCGGGCCATGACCCGTGCGGCACGGTCGGGGTAGTGCTGGTCGAGCCAGCGCTGGAAGATCGGATTCACCTCCCAGGGCAGGCGCAGGACGATGCCGAACGCCGAGGTCGCACCGGCCGCCGCGGCCGCCTCCAGGACACGCTCGATCTCCGGCTCGTTGATGAACGGGATGATCGGCGAGATGCTCACGCCCACCGGCACGCCGGCGCGAGCCAGCGTTTCCACCGTCTTCAGCCGGCGATGCGGCGCTGCCGCCCGCGGCTCGAGGATCCGGGCGATCTGCGGGTCGAGCGAGGTGACCGAGACGTAGACCGCCACCAGGCCGCGCGTCGCCATCGGCGCCACCAGGTCGAGGTCGCGTTCGATGCCAGACGACTTGGTGACCAGCGAGAACGGATGCGCGCACTCGGCCATCACCTCGATCACCGAACGGGTGATGCCGAGCCGGCGCTCGACCGGCTGGTAGGCGTCGGTGGCCGAGCCGATGTTGATCACCGTCGGCTCGTAGGAGCGGCTGGCGAAGGCTTCGCGGAGTCGCTCCGCGGCGTTGACCTTGGCGATGATCTTGGTCTCGAAATCGAGCCCGGGCGAGAGGTTGAGGTAGCTGTGCGTCGGCCGGGCGAAGCAGTAGACGCAGCCGTGCTCGCAGCCGCGGTACGGGTTGATCGAGAGGTCGAAGTGCAGGTCGGGCGAGTCGTTGCCGGAGAGGATCGACTTGACCCGCTCCTCGATCACGGTCGTCTCGGGTGGCAGCCTTTCCTCGGTGGCCGCCTGCTCCAGCGTGCCCCAGCCGTCGTCGTAGCTTTCGCTCCCCTGCCGGGAATAGCGGTGCTCGATCGCCCACACCGTGCCGCGGCCCTTGACCGGGCCGCGCGCCTTCTCCTCGGGCCGCGGCGATTCGTCGCGCGAGATCGGTCGGGTGCGAAGCGGCGGTTGTGCCATACTGTGAATATATAAGGGGTATCCTTTTAGCTCCAGAGACCCCTAAATCACTGGATGGATATCCAGCATATCGCAGTGCCCGAGGCGGGTAAAGACTACCCGCGCAACTGGAGCGAATTCCTCGACTGGTTCAGCAGTGAGGAGGCCTGCCTGTCCTACCTGGAGGGGCTGCGCTGGCCGCTCGGGTTCGTGTGCCCGAGTTGTGGCGCGGCCGACGAGCCTTATCGCTCGAGCCGTTCGCGGCTGATGTGCCGCAGCTGTTCGCACCAGAGCACGGTGACCGCCGGCACGATCTTCGACAAGACCCGCACACCGCTGAGAGTATGGCTAGCCGGGGCCTGGTATCTGACCAACCAGAAGCACGGCGTCAGCGCCCTGGGGCTGCAGCGGGTGCTCGGGCTGGGCGGCTACGAGACGGCCTGGACGATGCTGCATCGGTTCCGCCGCGCCATGGTCCGCCCCGACCGCGAGCGGCTCAAGGGCGTGGTCGAGGTCGACGAGACCTACCTGTCCATCAGCGACCGAGGCGCGCCGATGCCCGAGGACCAGCGCAAGAGGCGCAAGAACCGCACGCACCAGGAACTGGTGGTGATCGCGGTGGAACTGCTGCAGCCCCGTGGGTTCGGGCGGATCCGGCTGCGCCGCATCGACAACGACTCGGCCGAACAGGTCGTTCCCTTCGTGCAGGAGAACATCGAGCCCGCGGCCAAGGTCCGCACCGATGGATCAGCCGCCTACCGGGAACTGCAAGGTCTGGGCTATGCCCACCAGCGCACCGTCATGCTCGGCTCGGACGTGCCCGCGCATGTGTCGATGGCCGGCGTGCATCGGGTAGCTGCGTTGATCAAGCGCTGGATCCTGGGCACGCACCATGGGTCGGTGCAGCCGGCGCACCTGGACGCCTATCTGGACGAGTTCGTCTTCCGCTTCAACCGTCGCACCTCGGCCTCACGCGGCATGCTGTTCTACCGACTCCTGCAGCAGGCCGTGATCACCGATCCGGTGACTTACGACGATGTCGTGCGGCCCCTACCCAAGTCACCCAAGGCGGCGTAGAGTTACTGGATGGGTATCCAGTGGTTTGGGCCATTCTGGAGCTAAGCTGATACCCCTTATG
>DATCGH010000165.1:0-7402 GCA_036509055.1 Caldimonas sp. | reverse complement strand
GTCGGCGCGGTGGTGGCGGGAGTCGCGTTCGGGCGGCCGTATCAGTCGCCGTTCGGCGTGCGCTGAGAACTCGGTCGAAGCCGCGCCTGCTTTCGGCCGCGCGGGACGCACGCGCCGATGGGGATCCCGGGGGAATGGTCGCCGTTCGCCGTCGATTGCGCGTGGGTGGCGAACGTCATCGCTGCGCGGGCTCGAGGGACCTCGGCAGACGGACCGGGCCGTCACCGCATCAACTGCCGTCGCCTTCGCCGAAGGCCACGGCCGCGACCTCCGCATCGCGCAAGCCGGCCCCTTCGGCGCGCAGTCGGCTGAGCGCCGCGTTGTCCAGCACCCGCCCGGCCAGCGACAGCGCGCGCAGCGTCGCCTCGGTCTCGTTCTGCTCACGGGCCTCGTCGCGCGCCGCGTAGATCGCTTCCGAATAGGCCGCGAGTTTCACCGCGG
Organism: Caldimonas sp.; assembly: GCA_036509055.1. GTDB lineage: Bacteria > Pseudomonadota > Gammaproteobacteria > Burkholderiales > Burkholderiaceae_C > Schlegelella_A. The sequence goes on along the minus strand of DATCGH010000165.1, from coordinate 6,961 downwards.
CGCCGTGCCGGCCCTCGAGCGCACAGAGCAGCGCCAGGTAGGCAGCGGCCGCATGCTGCAGATCGAACATCGCGGCCCGGGACCATGCCGCCTCGGCGACCGGCCGGGCTTCGGCCGCGTCGTCTTGCGCCAGCAGCGCGGCAAGCAGGTTGATGCGGGCGAACGCCAGGCTGTACTCGTGCCGGCTGCCCAGCAGCGATTCGATCAGCTCCTTGCCCAGTCGGGCCGCGACACCGGCGTCGCCGGCAGCGAGTTCGGCATCGATCAGGTTGCCCATGGCGATGGAGGCATGGCTGCCGCGCTCCCGGTCGAGAGCCATCAGGCGGCGTCCGCGGCGCAGCGCATCCGCGGCGTCTCCGCCCATGCGAGCGACCCACTGTGCGGCCTCGGCGCCCCACAGCAGGCGCTGCGCCGGCCATGACGGGTCTTCGAGCCCCTGCAATTCCCCGAGCAGCGCCCGGCCGGCCGCCAGGTCGCCGGCCTGCGCCGCGGCGCTGGCCGCACGGCACAGGGCGTGGTAGAGGACGAAGCGGTCGCCCTGGCCGGCGTCCAGACGCCGCGCCAGAGCGAGCGCCATCTCGGCGGCGTGTCGGCCACGTGTCTTCTGCGAATCGGCCAGCACGCAGCTCAGCTCGATCCACACCTGCAATTGCAGGGCTTCGGGCAGGTCCGGTCGAAGGCGCGCCTCGCAGGCATCGGCCAGGACCATGCGCTCCACGTGCAGCGACGGCGGCAGCGCGCGCAGCAAAGTCCTGCCGATGCGCAGCTCCACCTCGGCGGCGCCCGCGCCGCGGGCCCAGCGCAAGGCGTCGCGCGCGTGGTCGAAGTCGGCTTCGCGTCGGCGCAGCCAATCGTCCACGCCGACGCGACCAGTGAAGTATTCCTCGTGGGTGGCGTCGAACAGCGCGGCCACCGCCAGCGCATGGCGACGCTGCAGCGCCGGCAGCTCGCCGGCCGCCTGCAGACACTCCAGCGCATAGGCACGCGGGCTTTCGAGCAGGCGATAGCGCGGCTCCTCGAGACCCGCCGAGGGCAGCACCGCCAGCAGCGAGCGATCCACCAGGGCGTCGAGCGCGTCGAGAACGGCCCAGGAATCGAGCTCGTCATCGGCATCGGTGTCGACGAGAACCTGCTGGATGAACTCGAGCGATGCGCCGCCGGCCATGACGCCCATGCGCCTGAATACCCGCTGCTCGCGGGCCGGCAGCAGGGAGTGACTCCACTCCAGCGCCGAGCGCAGCGTCTGCTGGCGCGGCGGCGCCGCCCGGTTGCGGCTGGCGGTCAGCAGCCGCAGACGCTCGCGCATCGATGCCAGGAGGTGCGGCATCCCGAGCAGCGGCGCCCGGCACGCCGCGAGCTCGATGGCCAGCGGCAGCCCATCGAGCGCGCGGCAGGTCTCGATCACTGCCGACGCGTTGCCGTCCGTCACGGCGAAGTGCTGGTCGACCGCCTGCGCGCGCTCGGCGAACAAGGCCACGGCGCCGAACCGCAGCGCCTGTTCCGCCGGGAGCGCAGCGTCCGGCACCGCCAGCGGCGCGATCCGCAGCACCCGCTCGGCCGCGAGTCGCAGCGGCGCCTGGCTGGTGACCAGCAGGCGCAGCTCCGGGGCTCCCGCGTGCAGCGCCTGGCACAGATACGCGACGCCGGCGAGCAGGTGCTCGGCGTTGTCCAGCGCCAGCAGCATCGTCAAGGGCGCCGTCGCAGCCGTCAGCGCGGCCAGCGGCTCGCCATGGCCGACGTCGACGCCGAGGGCTGCGGCGACCGCTCCCGGCAAGGCGGCGACATCGGTCACCTGCGTCAGCTCGACCCAGCACACGCCCTGCGGATAGGCCGTGCGACGCGCGTCGAGCAGGTGCTGCGCCAGCAGGGACTTGCCGATGCCTCCGGGGCCGACGAGGCTGACCAGTCGGTGTCGGTCGAGCAGCGCGGCCAGCGCGTCCAGCTCGTCGGCGCGACCGAGCAAGGCGGGCAACTCGGTCGGCAGGTTCGTGCGCAGCGCCCGGGAGCTCGTCACGGCAGGGTCGGCGTCGGACGCTGTTGCCGAGGTCGACAGGTCCAACGCGGCCCCGGGCGCGCCCGATTCGACCGGCGCCACGAAGCGATAGCCGCGCCCCGGGATGGTGGCGATCAGTCCGTCGCCCAGGACCTTGCGCAAGCTGCTGATCTGCGCAGCCAGGTTGTTCTCCTGCACCACCAGCCCCGGCCAGACCCGGTCCATCAGCACGTGCTTGCCGATCAGCCGGCCGGGTTGCTCGGCCAGCGCCAGCAGCAGGTCGAACGCGCGGCCGCCGAGCGCCGCGGGTGCACCGTCCACGAGCAGGCGGCGCTCGTCGGGCTGCAGCTCGAAACGGCCGAAGCGCAGCGGCAGCGTCGCCCCTTGGGTAGTCATCGACACGGGCTCATGGCACGGAGGGATCGGCTTGACAGGAGCACACCTGGAGGCATCGAAGTTGGCACGCCGGAATTCAGCGGCTTCAGAGGATTGGAGACCGCTTTCAGGGCGTTTTCAAGACGGCTCGGCCCGCAGCGCCGACAGTCACGGCCGCCACGACGCACCACCGATCCGATTGCCCCTCGCCCCTCGAGTCGCCATGCCCATCACCTCCATCGCCCACGCCGCCCTGTCGGCCGCAGCCGTCGGCGTCCTGCTCTCGGCACTTCACCGGGCCGGGCCGCGCGTCGGCGGGCTGGCCGCGGCGGTACCGGTCAATTCGATCCCGGCCCTGGTGTGGCTGTCACTGGAGCGCGGCGGCGCCTACGCCACGACCGCCGTGCTCGGAAGCTTGTGGGGCACGGGGCTGACGGTGCTGCTCGGGGCGAGCTTTGCCCGCCTGGCTCTGACCTGGCACGCGGTGCCGGCGGGCGTGGTGGCCTGGCTCGCCATCGGCAGCCTGGCGACCCTGACCTGGGCGGTGCCGGCGGTGCCGGCCGTCGCCGCCGCGCTGACCGCTTGCGCGATCCTGTTCGGGCGGGCCGCATTGCCGCGCCTGCCGGCGGGAGATTCGAAGCGGCGTTCCGGAAAACCCACCGGCCCGTTGCTGTCGATGACCACGGCCGGTGCCATGTCGCTGCTGGTCTCGGAGCTCTCCCGGCACAGCACGCCGCAATTCTGCGGCCTGGTCGCCGCCGTGCCGCTGGTCGGCATGGTCGCGATGGTCGCGAGCTACCGGCAAGGCGGAGCACCCCTGATGCTGCGCGTCCTGGGCGGCTACCTCGACGGCATGGCGGCCAAGGCGGCATTCCTCGGCGGCCTGGGCGCTGCCTGGGCGCTCGGTGCCGGCGCCTGGGCGTGGCCGACAGGCCTGGCCTTCGCCGCTTGCGTGCTCCTGGCCCAGCACTGCCGGCAGTCCTCACGGCGACGTCGCGACCGCGTCGCTTCGGGTCCCGGCTCCGGCGGGTCGACACCGGCAGCCGACCCGCCCTTCCTGTCGCTTCTGCTTTGCAACCGCGGAGAAACGAGATGAGAGCCATGCGAATCAGCGGCACTGAAGCCGCCCACGACGAGTACCACCCTGCCCTCGCCTTGCGACCGTCCCGGGGTCGGCGGCGACGTTACGCCGAGCGGGCCTTGCGACGCCGCCCCGGCGAGCAGGCAGTGCTGGCCGCATCCGACGGCCGCGCAAGTCTCTGGTCGGAGATCGAGGGCCAGGCGATCGAGGCGGCCAGCCGCGAGCCGATGCTGCGCCAGGTGATCGGCGAGACCGGATTCCACGCCGCGCCGGCCCGGATCGTCGGCGCCGTGCTCTCGCGCCGGCTGGCGTCGGGGCGCCGAGCGCAGACAGCGATCGTGCGCAGGCTCGTCCTCGACACGCTCGACGAGGACCCCGCGGTCCTGGAGTGCCTGGAGACCGACCTGCGGGCCGTCGTGGCTCACGATCCCGCTTGCCGCTCCGCCCTGCACGCGCTGCTCCACCTCAAGGGATTCCACGCCCTGCAGACCCATCGGGTCGCGCACAGCCTGTGGAAGCGGGGAAGAGAGGACATCGCCCAGTGGCTGTCGAGCCAGGCGTCGACCCTCCTCGGAGTCGACATCCACCCGGCGGTTCCGATCGGCACGGGCGTGATGCTCGACCACGCGACCGGCATCGTGATCGGCGAAACCGCCGTCGTCGAGGACGGCGTGACCCTCCTCCAGGGCGTCACCCTGGGGGCCACCGGCAAGCACCGCGGCGACCGGCATCCCAAGGTCCGGCACGGGGCCCTGCTCGGCGCCGGTGCGAAGGTGCTCGGCAACATCGAGATCGGCCGCATGAGCCGGGTCGGCGCGGGCAGCGTCGTGCTCCGTTCCGTGCCCGCCTACTGCACCGTCGCCGGCGTGGCGGCCCGAGTGGTGCGAACGCGCGATGCCGACGGCATCGAGCTCATCAAGCAAGGAGTTGCACTATGAAAACGATCGGCCTCATCGGCGGCATGAGCTGGGAATCGACCGCCCTGTACTACCAGATCATCAACCGCGAGATCGGCCGGCGCCTGGGCGGCCTGCGATCGGCCCGGCTGCAGCTCACCAGCCTCGACTTCGAGCAGGTGGTGGCGCGTCAGCGCACGGGCGCCTGGGATCAGCTCGCCTCGATGCTGGCCGACGCGGCGCGCGGTCTCGAAGCGTCGGGCAGCGACTGCCTGCTGATCGGCACGAACACCATGCACCGCGTGGCCGCCGAAGTCCAGGCCGCGGTATCGATCCCGCTCCTGCACATCGCCGATGCCACGGTTGCCGCCATCCGCGACGCCGGCTGCCGCACGGTGGCCTTGCTGGGCACGCGCTACACGATGGAGCAGCCCTTCTATGTCGGCCACCTGGCGCGTCACGGCATCCGCTGCGTCGTTCCCGACGATGCGGGGCGTGCCGAGGTGCACCGCGTGATCTTCGACGAGCTGTGCAAGGGCGTGTTCGACGCCGGCTCGCGCGAACGCCTGCGGCGCATCATCCAGTGGCAGATCGACCGGGGGGCCGAAGGCGTGGTCCTGGGTTGCACGGAGCTCTCCCTGACGCTGTCGCCGCGCGACGTGGGCCTGCCCCTCTTCGACACGACCGCGCTCCATGCGCTGGCGGCGGTGGACTTCGCCCTCGGCACCGTCAGGGCGGCGACGGTGGCGACGCCGGAACCTCTGTGCGCGTGATAGTGTGGTGGCCTCCGGTGCTTCCATCCGGACCCCCCACCCACGCGAGGAATCCATGAAGAACGCCCTCCGCCTGTGTTCGGCACTTTTCGCCGCCCTGGCAATCTCGGCCCACGCCGCCGACAGCAAATGCGAGGCAGCGGCCACCGACAAGAAGCTGTCGGGCGCTGCCCGAACCAGCTTCGTGAAGAAGTGCGAGTCGGACGCGGCCGCCGCCACCTGCGACGCCCAGGCCGCCGAGAAGAAGCTTGCCGGCGCCGCCAAGACCAGCTTCACGAAGAAGTGCGTCGAAGACTCGGTGGCGAAGAATGCCACCGCGGCCTGCGAGGCACAGGCCACCGAGAAGAAGCTCGCCGGCGCCGCCAAGACCAGCTTCACGAAGAAGTGCATTGCCGACGCTGCCGCGTAGCGAGCGTCGCCCTCCCCTGACGCCGGAGGACCTCCCGGCTCGTCGTCAGATGACCTTGGCCGCCTTGGTCAATCCGGCGGCGAGCAGGGCCTGAAGGCCGGTCTTCACGCCGAACGGGTTCTGATCGATGTGGGCGACGAGCGGCCCACCCTTCACGTAGTTGACGTACTCCGTGAGGATCGCCTTCGCATTCTGGAGCTCGGTCATGCGGGCACCGTCGTCGGCCGCCTTGCCGGCGGTCGCCAGCGAATCTGCCAGGCGGTGGTCGACGGCGTCCAGCACTTCGTCCAGCTTCACCAGCCCTTTCTCGATCTCCTGCAGAAGCGCCGGGGGCGCGTCGGCGCAGTGCGACTTGACGGCCGCCTTGAGCGCCCCGATCCGCTCGTTGGCCTGCCCGTGGGTCTGCCGCCATGCCTCGGCCGCCTGAAGCAGCTTCTCGTTCCTGGGCGCGGCACCGGCCGTCTTGCCCGAGGCCGCAGCCTTGGCCGTCGCCGGCTGCGTTCCCGGGGTCGGTGGAAGAGGAAGCTTGAGCACCTGCAACAGACTCATGGCTCGACCTTAAGAAATAAATCAATCACTCGATCAATCAGAACGCGAGCTTGACGCCGAACATGGCCGCAGGCGGAGACGCCTTGCCGCCCGCCGGCCAGTCGCCCTCGATGCTGAAGCCGAAGCTGGCGGCGATCTCTGATTTCTTCTTCAGCGTCTTCGCCTTCGCCGCGGATTCCTTGATCGGCGCCATGACCTCCTGCATCTTGGCATTGAGCGCCTGGGCGTCCTCGATGCTGCGCACGCCCTTGTCCCCGGCCAGCTTGTAGAGCTCCTTGATCTGCCGGTCGGCGTCCTTGAACAAGTCCTGCAGGCTCGCGGTCTCCACCGGCTCGCCCATCGAGAAGGCGACCTCGAACTTGTAGCCCTTGTTCGAGACGTTGGCGGTGAACGACAGCTTGTCGCCGTCGCTGGAGAAGGTGCGCCCGTCCTGCAGGGCGATGTCGATCTGCACCTTGCCGCCCGCCTCGCCGGTGCTGGAGACGTTGGCACCGCCCTTGACGGTCGTCTTGCCCTTCGTGTACTCGACCTCGATCGAGCCGCGCACCTCCTTGAGCGTCTTCTCGAGCTCGGCCGCCAGCTTCAGGTCCTTGGTCTCGTGCACGACCTTGAGCTTGGCGCTCAGCTCGTCGGCCTTCTGCCTGAGCTCGGCTGCGATCTTGGTCTTGCCTTCGCGGAGCATGACCTCGATGGCGGCCTTCGTCTCGTCGAGCGCCTTCTCGAAACTCGCGGTCACGACCGCGCCGCCCTTGACCGCGGTGAGCTCGAGCTTTGCGGAAACCTTGTCGGCGGCGGCCGTGACCTGCAGAACCGCTTCGATGGATGGCGTCGCGTAGTAGGCCTTCAGCTTCCCCTGCAAGGCCTTGAGGTCCACCTCGGCGTCGA
>DATCGH010000164.1:0-5252 GCA_036509055.1 Caldimonas sp. | reverse complement strand
CTCTTGAGCGGCGTCCATGCCGGCTCGACCTACCAGAGCTTCCGCAATCCCGACCCCGACGTCCCGCCCGAGATCAACGTGCCGGTGGATCGCGTCCCGGCCATCGGCAGCGGCGTCTTCGGCCTGTCGCGCCAGCCGATCTACGACTACGCCGGCAGCGCCCTGGTGCGGCGCCTGCTGCAGTGGAAGCTGCGGCCCGAGACCGAGGTGCCGGCGTGGCAGGCGAGCGACTGGGTCGAGCTCTGGGTCCGCGGCGGCGAGATCGCGATCAACGGCGAGAAGGCCTTCGCCAACTGCTTCGTCGTCATCGAGCCCGGTGCGACCGTCCGCATCGCCGCGCCGTTCGGCGCGCTCGCCCTGGTCTGGGCCGAAGGGCGCGAACGCTGGGCCGGCAGTGCCGCCGCCGGCGACCTGTTCGGCTTCTGACCCGGGCCGCGCAGCGCAGGGGCGCGCGCAGCGCGGCGAGAATCGGCGCATGACGACCTCTCCCTCCGCCCTGGGCTTCAGCGCCGACCGACTCGCCCGCATCGACCGCTTCCTCGCCGAGCGCTACGTCGATCCCGGCCTCCTCCCCTGCGCGCTGCTCGCGGTGGCGCGCGAAGGCCAGGTCGTGCACCAGAGCGTGCTCGGCCATGCGTCGCTCGAGCGCCGCCAGCCGCTCGCCGAGGACACGATCTTTCGCATCTATTCGATGACCAAGCCGATCACCAGCGTCGCCTTCATGATGCTGGTCGAGGAAGGCAAGGTCGCGATCGACGATCCGGTGCACCGCTGGATCCCCGCCTGGCGCGACCTGGCCGTCTACCGCTCCGGCGTTCCCGGCGCCTTCGTCACCCGGCCGGTCGAGGCACCGATGCGCATCGTCGACCTGCTGCGCCACACCTCCGGCCTGACCTACGGCTTCCAGCTGCGCACCAGCGTCGACGCCGCCTACCGCACGGGCAAGGTCGACGCCTTCGAGGCGGAGAGCCTCGAGTCCTTCATCGATGCCCTGGGCAAGCTGCCGCTCGAGTTCTCGCCCGGCACCGCCTGGAACTACTCGGTCTCGACCGACGTCGTCGGCTACCTCGTCGGCCTGATCTCGGGCATGCCATTCGACGAGTTTGTGCGCACGCGCATCCTGCGCCCGCTCGGCATGGCCGACACCGATTTCCACGTCACCGACGACAAGGTCGGGCGCTTCGCCGACTGCCACGTGAAGTCGCCCTCGGGCGGCCTCGCCCCGGCGCAGACCCACGACTACCTGAGGCCGCCCGCGGCGCCCTCGGGCGGCGGGGGCCTGGTCTCGACCGCGGCCGACTACCTGCGCTTCTGCGAGATGCTGCGCTCTGGCGGCGCGCTCGGCGAGGTGCGCCTGCTCGGGCCGAAGACGCTCGACCTGATGCGCGCCAACCATCTCCCCGGCCGGCGCGACCTCACCGAGATGTCGACCTCGATGTTCTCCGAAGGGATCTATCAGGGCGTCGGCTTCGGCCTCGGGTTCGCGGTGACGACCGATCCGGTGCGGACCGGCATCGCCGGCTCGCCGGGCGAGTACTGGTGGGGAGGGATGGCGTCGACGGCGTTCTGGATCGACCCGGTCGAGGACGTGAGCGTCGTCTTCCTCACCCAGCTCATTCCCTCGAGCACCTATCCGATCCGGCGCGAGCTGCGAACGATGGTGAACGCGGCGATCGTCGCGTCGAAGGCCTGAGCGAGCCGGACCGGCCTCGCCGGCCCATCGGTCATGCCAAGATAGCGGCGCCCCTCACCGCACCAGGCTTCCCCCGATGCTTCGACGTTTCGTCTCCGCGGCGCTCGCCCTGCTGGCCTGCGCCCTCGCCGCCCCGACGCTCGCCCAGGACTGGCCCGGGCCCGGCAAGACCATCCAGCTGATCGTTCCCGCGCCGGGCGGCAGCGGCACCGGCGACACGATCGCCCGGGTCCTCGCCGAGGAGCTGCAGACTCGCCTCAAGGCCAGCTTCGTGATCGACAACAAGGCCGGGGCCAACGGCAACATCGGCGCCGCCGCGGCGGCGACCTCACCCGGCGACGGCTACCACTTCCTGTTCAGCTGGGCCGGAACGCTCGCCGTGAACCGGGCGCTGTACAAGAACATGGCCTTCGACGCGCAGAAGGATTTCGTGCCGATCCTGCTGGTCGCCGACGTGCCCAACATCCTCGTCGTCAACAACGACCTGCCGGCCAAGGATCTGGCCGAGTTCACGCGCTACGCCAAGGCCAATCCGGGCAAGCTCAACTTCGGCTCGACCGGCATCGGCAGCTCCATGCACCTGGCGGGCGAGCTCTACATGCGCGAGGTCGGCGCGCAGATGCAGCACGTGCCCTACAACGCGCCGGGAACCGCCACCACCAACCTGATCGCCGGCGAGATCCAGCTCATGTTCCAGCTCATCCCGGGGATCGCCGGGCAGGTGAAGAGCGGCCGGGTGCGGGCGCTCGCGGTGATGGCGCCACAGCGCTCGCCGGCCCTGCCCGACGTGCCGACGACGGTCGAGCTGGGGCAGCCGCAGCTGCTGTCGTCGACCTGGTTCGCGCTGCTCGCGCCCAAGGGCACGCCGCCTGCGGTCATCGCCCGCATGAACACGGTCGCCAACGAAGTGCTCGCCGACCCGGCGGTCCGAAAGCGCCTGGCGGAGATGGGCGCCACGCCGCTCGGCGGCAGCTCGCAGCAACTGGCCGACCACCTCGCAGCCGAGACCGAGAAGTGGGGCCGGCTCGTGCGCGAGGCTCGCATCCAGGCGCAATGACGCAGGCGCGCGGCCTGGCGGCGCTCGAAGCCCGCCTCGCCTACGAGCTCGCCTGCCTGCAACTTCCCGCCCCGCGCTGGACGCCGGAGCGCGAGCACCAGGGTCAGCGCGTCGCCGACATCGCCATCGTCGGCGCCGGCATGGCCGGCCTGGCGCTGGCCGCGGCCCTGGTTCAGCGCGGCGTCTCGGTCGCCGCCTACGACGAAGCGCCGGCCGGCCTGGAAGGGCCGTGGGCCACGACCGCGCGCATGGAAACGCTGCGCAGCCCGAAGCAGCTCGCCGGGCCTGCGCTCGGCATCCCGTCGCTGACCTTTCGCGCCTGGTTCGAGGCCCAGTTCGGCGAAGCGGCCTGGGAGTCGCTCGACAAGATCCCGCGCCTGCAATGGATGGACTACCTGCGCTGGTACCGCGCCGTGCTGGCGCTGCCGGTGTCGAACGGCCACCGCGTCACCGACCTGCTGCCGCACGACGACGGCACGGTCGAGCTGCAGATCGACATTGCCGGCCGCGCCCTGCGGACCCGGGCGCGCCGGGTCGTGATCGCCACCGGTCGCGCCGGCCTCGGCGGGCCGATGGTTCCGGCGTGGGCCGAGTCCCTGCCGCGGTCACGCTGGGCGCATTCGGCCGACGACAACGACTACGCCTCGCTCGCCGGCCTGCGGGTCGGCGTCGTCGGCGCCGGCGCGTCGGCGATGGACAGCGCCGCGACCGCGCTCGAGGAAGGCGCAGCGCAAGTGCATCTGCTGGTGCGCCGCCCCGACATCCCGCGCGTCAACAAGGGCAAGGGGGCCACGAACCCCGGCTTCGTCCAGGGCTACGGGCGCCTCCCGGACGACTGGAAATGGCGCATCCGCCACTACATCAGCACCCAGCAGGTGCCGCCGCCGCGCAACAGCACGCTGCGCGTCTCGCGCCATGACAACGCCCACTTCCACCTCGGGCTGACGATCGAGGGCGCCGAGGAGCGCGACGGCGCTCTCCGGCTCCAGACCTCGGCCGGCCCGCTCGAGCTCGACTTCCTGATCTTCGCCACCGGCTTCAGCGTCGACTGGCGACAGCGGCCGATGCTGCGCCATGTCGCGCCGCACATCCGCCTGTGGAAGGACCGCTACCGGCCGCCGCCGGATGCGGACGATGCCGAGCTCGCCGGCTCGCCGGACCTCGGCGCCGCGTTCGAGTTCCAGCTCCGGGCCGGCGCGCATTGTCCCGGCCTGGAACGCCTGCACTGCTTCTGCTACCCGGCGACACTGTCGCTCGGCGTGATCACCGGCGACATCCCGGCGATCAGCGAAGGCGCCCTGCAGCTCGCCGACCGCCTGACGGGCATGCTCTACGTCGAGGACGCCGAATATCACTTCGGACGCATCGAGGCCTTCTCCGAGCCCGAGGTCTTCGGCGACGAGTGGGTCCCCGAGCCGCTTCCGCCCACACGCTGAGTCACCCCAGCCATCGCATCGCCACCATGAACGACTCCGACGTCATCGATCGCGCTTCCGGCCTCGCGCCGGGCGATTCTCTGCACACCGCCCGGCGCTTTCGCGCCAAGGTCGTCGAAGCGACCCAGGCGAGCCACGATGCGCTGCTGATGCAGCCCGTGCCCGGCCTGTCGCCGGCGGATCGGCTGCGGGTTGCGGTTCATGCCTGCGAAGCCGCCGGCGCGACGAGCCTCGCCGATCACTACGCCGATCTGCTGGCGAGCGAAGACGCCCGGAACGCGGCGCCCTCGCCGGCCCTGCCGGAGATGCTGCGGTTCGCGGCCCGGCTCACGACCGACCCGCGCCGCAGCGACCGCGCGGCCCTCGCCGCGCTGAAGGGCGCCGGCCTGGACGACGCCGCCATCGTCGCCCTGGCCCAGCTCGTCGCGTTCCTTTCCTACCAGCTCCGCGTCGTCGCCGGGCTGAAGGCGATGCGCGCCTCTCGGGGAGACACGCCATGAGCGACGCTGCGCCGACGCCCGCGCCGATCCGCCGCAACGGCTTCACCAACGAGACCCTGGAATGGCGCTCGTGGCTCGAGCCGCTCGCGCTGGCGAAAGCGAGCCCGTTGCAGCTCGAGGTGCTCGACGAAAGCCACCCGCAGGCGCGGACCTCGGCCTACTATCTCACGCTCGCGCACCAGCCGCAGATGCTGCGCCACCGTTCCGCGGCCTACAACGCCATCATGTACGCGCCCGGCGGCCTGCCGCGGGCCGAGCGCGAGCTCGGCGCGATGGTCGTGTCGGTGACGAACGGCTGCGTCTACTGCACCTCGGTGCACGCGCAGCGCTTCGCCCAGCTCGCGAAGCGCCAGGACACGGTCGAGCAGGTGTTCGACGATCCCGCGCGCGCCGGCACGACCGAGCGCGAGCGCGCCATCGCCCGTTTCGCGATCGCCGTGACGACGCGGCCCGAGGCGCTGGGCGCCGCCGACATCGAACCGCTGCGCACGGTCGGCATGAACGACGAGGAGATCATCGACCTGCTGCACGCGGTGGCGATCTTCGGCTGGGCCAACCGGCTGATG
>DATCGH010000163.1:0-3970 GCA_036509055.1 Caldimonas sp. | reverse complement strand
GGCGGGTCGAGGCGATCGAGATCGCCGACGCCTTGAAGCGGGTGCAGCGCATCGCCACGCCGCGCCTGGTGCTGGCCTGCGGCGCGGTCGAGACGCCGCGCCTGCTGCTGTTGCAGCGCGGCCTGGGCGGGCCGCAGGTCGGCCGCAACTTTCTCGAAAGCGTCGCCTGGACCAGCATCGCCGATGCCGGCGAGCCGCTGCTCAGCTTCGGCGGCCTGCCGGCCGACGCGATCAGTTGGGACAAGAACCGCCCCGATGCGATCCCCGGCGTGGTCGGCGGCTTTCGCCTCAGTGCCGCGATCCACGAGGCCGACATGATGGGCCCCATCGCCCATGCCCAGCGCGCCGTGCCCGGATGGGGCCGGGCGCACAAGGAGAAGATGCGGCGAACGGTGGGCAGCCTGATCGCCGTCGGTGCGGTCGGCGAGAGCCTGCCGCACGACGGCTCGATGATCGACCTCGATCCGAAGGAGAAGGACGGCTTCGGCCGTCCGCTGGCCCGGATCCATTCCGTCGTCGATGCGATGAACGTCAAGCGCCTGCGGGCGATGGCGGCGGCGGCGCGCGGCCTGCTCAAGGCCAGTGGCGCGGCCACGCTGGTCGAGGAATACGGCACCTACGACAGCTTCTCGTCGGCGCACGTGTTCGGCTCCTGCCGCATGGGTGCTGACCCGCGCAGCTCGGTGGTGGACGCGGGTCTGCGCATGCACGGCGTGCCGAACCTGTGGATCTGCGACGCCAGCGTGTTCCCGAGCTCGGGCGGCGGCGAGGCGCCGTCGCTCACCATCCAGGCGCTGGCCCTGCGGGCGGTTGACCGGATGACCTGAGGTAAACCCTCGCACCCGATCGTGGGCTTGGCGAGCGAGGGCGCACGACCCAGAATGGCGCCCGCTCGGTTCGGCGCTCTCGCCGACCCGAGCTCCCGAGAAATCCTCTGAACAACAACGGAGACAACCCGATGACCAAGTTTCTTCATGGCGTCCTGTTCATGCTGGCGGCTTTCGCCATGGCGCTGCCGGCGCATGCCGGCAAGGGCGGCGGCACGGTGCCGCCCACGGTCGAAAAGAAGAGCCGGAACGACAACACCGTCTATGTCGGCATCAACTGGAACTTCGGCGCGCGTGACGGCGCGACGGCGGTGATCGGCTATCGCGACGCCCACATCAAGACGAACAACAATGTCGACGGCTGGAAGGTCGAGGCGACCCTCGTGCTGAGCGGCGGGAACATGGGATTCGGCGAACTGCGGGCGAAGTACCTCAAGGGCGAGCGCGACGTGCAGGGCGAACTCGGCGCCGGCTTCTCGGGCGCGCACGAAGCCTTCCTCCTGAACGGCGGTGTCCAGGGTCCGTATGTCAACGGCAACGTCGACTGGCTGTTCGGCAAAGGCTTTCTCTTCTCGATCGGCGCCAACACTCTCGACAGCCTGAAGAAAGCGAAGAAGACGAACACCTGTCCGCCGGGGTACACCCTCGACGTCGACATCTGCGTCGTCAGCGACTGAGACCGAGGGAAACGCGCCACGGTCTGATACCGTGGCGCGGTGACTGAAGTTCCGGCGTCGGCCGAGGCGTGGTTCGCCGCGCGCGGCTGGCGGCCTTTCCCCTTCCAGCGCGAGGTGTGGGCGGCGATGGCCGCGGGCCGAAGCGGCCTGCTCCATGCCACCACCGGCTCCGGCAAGACCTACGCCGTGTGGTTCGGCGCGCTCGCGCGCGCCGCGGCGATCGGTGTCACGGCCAAGGCCGGTCATGCGCCGTCCCTCGGCATCCTCTGGATCACGCCGATGCGCGCCCTCGCGGCCGACTCGGCCCGGGCGATCACGGCGCCGCTCGATGACATCGGTCTCGGCCCTTGGAACGTGGGCATTCGCACCGGCGACACGTCTTCGGCCGAGCGGGCGAAGCAGGACCGGCGCTACCCGACCGCGCTGATCACCACGCCCGAATCGCTCAGCCTGATGCTGACCCGCGAGCAGGCGAAGGACGAGCTTCACAGCGTGCACACCGTCATCGTCGACGAATGGCACGAGCTCATGGGCAGCAAGCGCGGCGTCCAGGTGCAGCTGGCGATCGCCCGGCTGCGGCGCTGGAATCCGCGGCTGGTGGTCTGGGGCCTGTCGGCGACCCTCGGCAACCTGAGCGAGGCGATGCAGGTGCTGCTCGGCCACGACGACGGCGAGATGGTGCGCGGCCGGCTGGAGAAGAACCTGGTCATCGACACCCTGCTGCCGCTCAACCCCGGGCGCTTCTCCTGGGGCGGGCACCTCGGCAAGCAGATGCAGCAGCCGGTGGTCGAGGAGATCGACAAGGCCTCGACGACGCTCGTCTTCGTCAACATGCGCTCGCAGGCCGAGGCCTGGTACCAGCTGATCCTCGCGTTGAAGCCCGAGTGGGCCGGGCTCGTCGCCCTGCACCACGGCTCGCTCGACAAGGACGTGCGCGACTGGGTCGAGCTCGGCCTGAAGGAAGGCCGGCTCAAGGCGGTGGTGGCGACCTCGTCGCTCGACCTCGGGGTCGACTTCCTGCCGGTCGAGCGGGTGCTGCAGATCGGCTCGGCCAAGGGCGTGGCGCGGCTGCTGCAGCGCGCCGGACGCAGCGGCCATGCGCCCGGTCGCGCCAGCCGGATCACGCTGGTGCCGACCAACACGCTCGAGCTGGTCGAAGCGACCGCCGCGCGGCGCGCGGCGCTGGCCGGGAACATCGAGAAGCGGGCGACCCACGACAAGCCGTTCGACGTGCTGGTGCAGCACCTGGTGACGATCGCGCTCGGCGGCGGCTTTCGCGCCGACGAGCTGTTCGAGGAGGTCCGCCTCGCCTGGGCCTATCGCAAGCTGACGCGGGCCGAGTTCCAGTGGGCGCTCGACTTCGTCGTCCAGGGCGGTGCCAGCCTGCACGCCTATCCCGAGTACCACCGGGTGGTGGCCGATGCCGAGGGCGTCTACCGGGTGCCGAACCGGGCGATCGCGCGCCGCCACAAGCTCAATGTCGGCACCATCGTCAGCGATGCGTCGATGCAGGTGAAGTACCTGAGCGGCGGGCGCATCGGCGTGGTCGAGGAGGGCTTCGTCGCACGCCTGAGGAAGGGCGACTGCTTCGTCTTCGCCGGCCGCACCCTCGAGTTCGTGCGCGCCGAGGAGATGACGGCCTACGTCAAGCGGGCGGACGGCAAGAAGGCGGCCATGATCAGCTGGGCCGGCGCCAAGATGCCGCTCTCGAGCGAGCTCGCCGATTCGGTGATGGACGTGCTCGCCGATGCCGCCCAGGGCGACTTCTTCGATCCCGAGATGGAAGCGGCGCGGCCGATGCTCGAGACCCAGGCGCAGCTCTCCCGCATCCCGACGCCGAAGACCCTGCTGATCGAGAAGCTCGATTCGCGCGAGGGCCAGCACCTGTTCCTCTATCCGTTCGCCGGCCGCAATGCCCACATCGGCCTGGGGAGCCTGCTCGCCTGGCGGCTCTCGAAGCACGAGCCGAACACCTTCAGCATCGTCATCAACGACTACGGGCTGGAGCTCCTGAGCGCCAAGCCGGTCGACCCGACGCCCCTGGTCGACCAGAGCCTGTTCGAGGAGGGCGAGCTGCTGCACGACGTGCTCGCCAGCCTGAACTCGAGCGAGCTGGCGCGCCGGCGTTTCCGCGAGATCGCGCGCGTCAGCGGCCTCATCAGCCAAGGCTTCCCCGGTCAGCCCAAGAGCACGCGCCAGCTGCAGGCGTCGAGCCGGCTGTTCTACGAGGTGTTCCGCAAGTACGACGAAGGCAACATGCTGCTCGACCAGGCGGAGAACGAGGTGCTGAGTCAGGAGCTCGACATCCGCCGGCTGAAGGAAGTGCTGCGGCGGATGCGGCGGCAACGCGTGACCTACGTCGAGCTCGCCGTGCCCAGCCCGTTCGCGCTGCCGCTGATGGTGGAGCGCTTCCGCGAGAAGCTGAGCACCGAGAAGCTGAAGGACCGGCTCGAGCGGATGCTCCAG
>DATCGH010000162.1:0-2864 GCA_036509055.1 Caldimonas sp. | reverse complement strand
CGCCGGCTCGGCCAGCCGGTGATCGTCGAGAACCGGCCAGGAGCGGCTGGCAACATCGGCGCAGCTCAGGCCGCAAGGTCCGAACCGGATGGCTACTCGATGGTGCTCGTGCTGGAGGGCACCATCGTTGTCAACCCGCATGTATTTCAGAAGCTCGGTTACGACCCCATGAAGGACCTCGTGCCGGTGGCCAAGCTGGGAGACTCGGCGATCGTCCTGGTCGCCAATCCGTCGCTACCCGTCAAGACGCTGCAGGACATGATTGCGTTGTCGAAGGGACGACCAGGGGGCTTGTCGTACGGTACCGCGGGTGCGATGACCATCACGCATATTGCGGGCGAGCTCCTGAAGCAGCGCACCGGCGCTCAGCTAACGCACATTCCCTATCGAGGCGGCGGGCCGGCAGTGTCCGATGCGCTCGGTGGCCAGATCCCGCTGGCCTTCGTGTCGGCCGCGTCCGTGCAGCAGTACATTAAGTCCGGCGCGCTCGTCGCGCTGGCACAGCAAAGTCCGAAGCGCTCGAGCACGTTGCCGGATGTGCCCACCTTCGCGGAGGCCGGCATTGCAGACTTCCAGGCGTTCTCCTGGGCTGGGCTCTTTACGGCAGCGAAGACGCCGGAGGCCGTGGTCGAGCGCTGGAATGTCGAAATCAATGCCGTGCTCGCCGACCCCGCGGTGCAGGAGCGTCTGGCTGTGATCGGCATCACCGCCACTCCTGTGAGTCAGTCCGCCTTCGCCGCCCAAATTCGGCGCGAATTCGACTGGTACGGCCCGTTGCTCAAGCAAGCCGGCATCCGCGCTGAATCGACCTGATGTCAGGCTTGGTCGACCACCGAGCCTAGCTTTGTTGGCGCGTTCTCCTTGCGGGCTACGCTCGACTGGCATCTGAAGTGGCACTTGCAAGCGTCCGCTTCAGACTAATCTGAGACATTCGCTGACGGGGCTCAATTGACCGCTGATGGCAAAACCGGTCGTTCGCGTCTTGTTGGCTCGACCGACGGCAGCACTCCGAGAGCGGACACCCGATCGCTTAGGCACACGGTAGACCCCTGAACGGCTGCTTCTATGTGGACTGACTTGTCAAGAGCTGAGGCCGTCACAGCGTCATGGCGGCACAGGTGGATGGGACTGAAGTAGCCGCCGTCGTGATCCAAGGCCGGGGCGTGTTGAGAGCCCGAGCTCATGATCGGGCCAGCTTCTATCCGTGCGGGACGCAGGTGTCCGGCACCACATGCAGCATGCGCGCGAAGTGCGCTGGCAATGCCCCGGACCCGAGGCGCCCCATCTTTGCGGACGGTCGCGTTGCAGCGACCCGCAGCCGTTACGGGCGCGTCGACCTTGCTTCATACGACGGCACTGTGTTGTGTAGCCGCGGGGTTCTCAGATGCCAGAGCCGGCGGGCTTCAACCGAGCGCCGATGGGGATCTCGCCGGTTTGCAGGTAGCGCCACAGCGCGATGGCCAGACGTCGCGCCAGGGCCACGATGCCGACGCGGCGCATCCGCTTCCCCGCGCCGGCGAAGCGCCGATTGAACCATTGCGTCAGCGCGCTGCCGGGTTGCAGGCGCGACCAGCTCCAAGCCAGCTCGACCAGCAGGGCGCGCACTCGGCGGTTGCCTGCTTTGCTGATGCCCTGCTCAATCTCGCTGTCACCGCTTGCGTAGGGAGTCGGCACCAGGCCCAGGCTGCCCGCGAGTTCACGCCGGTTTGCGAAGTGCCGCCAGCCGAACACCTCCTTGACGAGCACCCAGGCACCCTTGGCGCCGATGGCGCGTAGTCGCACGAGCTGCGCGACCAGCGGCTGCTTGCCCTCGGCAAGCTCCCTGGCGCGCGCGGCCTCGATCGCTCTTACCTGCTCCTTGACCACTTTCAGCCGCACGGCCTCTCGCTCGAGCTCCGCGCGCAAAGTGGGTGGCACCTGCTCGCGATGCTCGTTCCACCAGACCGGCCAATCGCGACCACCGATGACGATCCGGGGCCGCAGGTTGTGCAACACCAGCAGCGAGCTGATCCGGTTCGTATGCGCGATGCGCTCGTGCGTCAGCCGTTGCAGCTCTCGGTGGGCACGGCGCGCGTCCTCATCGCTGGGGCTGGGCTCGCGCAGCACCGACCAGACGCGCTCACCGCGGTGATGACGAACGAGCATCGCCAGCAGCTTGTCGGCGTCCAGGCGATCGGTCTTGGCCCGGCGCGCGCGGCGGTTCACCTCGATGCTCGCTGGGTCCACGACGATGTTGTCCACACCGAGCTCGGTTAGCCATCGATGCAGCCACCAGCCGTCACGGCCGGCCTCGTAGCAGCTGTGCACCCTCGCTGTGTGCAACCGCGCCGCCGCCTTGGCGATGCAGTCGGCCACCTCCTCGGTATGCCCAGCCTCGACGATGTAGTGGCTCACGCTTCGTCGCTCGCCGCCGATGCTGATGTGCCAGTGCTTGTCGCCAAGCTCCAAGCTCATGTACAGATCACCCGGCTTAGCCGTAAGCTGGCCCCGTAGGACTGTTCGGGTCGTCGCCATTTCCATGCTCCTCGCAAAAGAGTGGAAGGCGGTTCTAACGCGCCGCCGGCGGACTTGTCAGTCCTTTCCATGAACCTAAATGACGAGGTCGCTAGTCATAGGGTGGCGTTGTTTGCAGACGGGCCTTTCGTTGGCGCCGGGGTCGTCATCGGCACGAGTTGCTGACCGAGTTGGCGCGCGAGTCGGCGCAGCGATCGTTGCTTGGTCTCGAGCACCTTGGCTTCGTATTGCTGGAGGCCGAGCTCGACGTAGTCCATGCCCTTGACCATGACGCGCCAGAACAGGGCGGCGAGCTTGCGCGCCAGCGCGATGTTGGCGACGAGGCCGCCGCGACGCGCGGCCATGCGCCT
>DATCGH010000161.1:0-5834 GCA_036509055.1 Caldimonas sp. | reverse complement strand
CTGATCGGCGGCACGATGGACGTGATGTTCGACAACCTGCCATCGGCCCTGCCGCAGATCAAGGCCGGCAAGCTCACGGCGCTGGCCGTCACCAGCGGCGAGCGCAGCGCCGCCCTGCCCGACGTGCCGACCATCGCCGAGGCCGGCCCGGTCAAGGGCTTCGAGGCGAGCTCGTGGTTCGGGCTGCTCGCGCCTGCGGGCACGCCGCCGGACATCGTCAACCGCCTGCAGCAGGAAACCGCCAAGGCGCTGGCCACGCCGGCACTGAAGGAGCGGCTGCTCACGCAGGGCGCGATCCCGGGCGGCAACACGCCGGCGCAGTTCACCCAGTTCATCGCCGCCGAGACGAAGAAGTGGGCCCAGGTCGTCAAGACCTCGGGCGCGAAGGTCGACTGAAACTGCGGCCCGACCGGCCGCGGCCGACTAGGCGGTGTGCCAGACCACCGCGCGGCGGCTCGCGGTCCAGCGCTCGAACAGCGGCGCGTAGGCTTCCTCGATCCGGTTGCGCTTGACCTTGAAGGTCGGCGTGATGAAGCCGTTCTCCACCGACCACGATTCGGCGACCACCACCAGGCATTCGAGCTGCTCGTGCGGATCGAGCCCGTCGTTGACCTTCGTCAGGTGCTCGGCCAGCGAGGCCTCGAGCGCGGCCCGGCCTTCGGGCGCCGCCGAGCGCTGGGCCGCGTCGGCGTTGAGCATGACGATGCCGAGCGGCTGGCCGAGATTGGCGCCGGTGACGACGCAGGCCTCGACCGCGCCGTTCATCACCAGCCGGTCCTCGATCGGCGCCGGCGCCACGTACTTGCCCTTGCTCGTCTTGAACAGGTCCTTGACCCGGCCGGTGATGCGCAGGTTGCCCTCGGGATCGAGCGCGCCCTTGTCGCCGGTGTGCAGCCAGCCGTCGGCGTCGATCGCTTCGGCGGTGAGAGCCGGCTCCTTGTAGTAGCCGAGCATGACGCCGGGGCTTTTCATCTGGATCTCGCCACTGGCCGGGTCGATGCGTGTCTCGACGCCGTACTGCGGCTGGCCGACGGTGCCGAGGCGCTCGATGCCGCGCAGGGTGGCGTGCGAGACGCCGCAGTTCTCGGTCATGCCGTAGACCTCGGCGATCGGCAGGCCGAGACGGGCGTACCAGCGCAGCAGCTCGGGCGGCATCGGCGCCGCGCCGCCAGCGGCATAGTCGCAGGCGTCGAGGCCGAGCGCCCGCAGGATCTTCTTCGACACGAGGCCGCGCACGATCGGGATGCGCAGCAGCCGCTGCAGCTTCGCCGGCGGCATCTTCGCGTCGACCGCCTGCTGGAACTTGACCCACAGTCGCGGCACCGAGAAGAAGACGGTCGGCCGTGCCCGCTGCAGGTCGGCGGTGAAGGTCTCGAGGCTTTCGGCGAAGAACACGTGCATGCCGGTGGCCAGCAGGGCATGCTCGACCAGGGCGCGCTCGGCGACGTGCGCCAGCGGCAGGTAGCTCAGCAGCCGGGCGCTGCCGTCGAGCGGCACGCGCTTCAGGCCGGCATTGACCGACCAGGCGAAGGTCGCGAAGCTGTGCATCACGCCCTTGGGCACGCCGGTCGTGCCCGAGGTGTACATGAGGGTCGAGAGCTCGTTGCCGTCGCGCAGCGGCGAATCCGCCAGCGGCGGCGTCGCGGCGACGATCGCATCCCACTGCGCAAAGTCGTTCTTCGGCGCGAGCGGCAGACCGATGCACGGGAGCCCCGCGGGAATGCCGGGACGCATCGCCTCCCAGCCGTCGAGCTTGCCGACGAACAGCAGCTTCGACTCGGAGTGCTCGAGGATCTGCCGGATCGTGCCGGCAGCGAGCGTCGGGTAGAGCGGCACCGAGACGTGCCCCGCCATCCAGATCGCGAAGTCGGCGAGCAGCCAGTGGGCGCAGTTTTTGGAGAGGATCGCGATCCGGCTGCCTGGCGGAAAACCGAGCGAGCGCAGGTGCGCGGCCATGCGCCGGACCTCGCCGATCGCCTCGCCCCAGGCGAAGTCGCGGACCGCGCCGCCGCCCAGAGGCTGGGTCAGGATGACCTTGCCGGGTGTCGTCTTTTCCCAGTGGTAGAGGCGCTGCAGCGCGAGCTGCTCGGGAGGGACAGGGTCGCGGGACGCCGGGTTCGCCATGGCGGTCTCCTTCGCGCCCGCACCGGCGAGCCGTGACCGCACGCTAGTTCAGCGCCAGGCCCGCGCCAAGAGAGAGACTACGGGGACCGAACCCCCCGGAAGGGCTAGTCGGTCTTGGCCCGCTCGACCGCCAGCTCGATCTGCTCCTGCACCCGGCGGGCGCCGCGCACCGCGAGCTGGGGATCGAGCTCTGCCTGCGGCGCCACCTTGCGGGCGACGTCGTCGAGCGTGTCCGGATCGGTCATCAGGGCATGGGCCATCGCCGACAGGGCGCAGATCGAGCGCCGCTGCACGTGCATCGGCAGCTCCAGCGTGCTGTTGACGATCACGTGGTAGCGCACGCTGTCGACCGCCGGCGGCGCCAGGCCCCAGCTCTCGCACAGGGCGGCGCCGAGGGTGTCGTGGCTGACGCCGATGTGCGCGTGCTCCAGCAGCAGCAGCTCCTCGTCGTTCTTCGCCTCGCGCAGCATCGGCCGGTAGCGCTCGGTGGCATGGCGGAACATGACCGCCTTGCCGCACTCCTCGAACAGGCCGGCCGAATGCGCGGCCCAGGCGTCGACGCCGAGCTCCGAGCCGATCCGGCCCATCAGGAGGCCGCGCACGCGCGACCGCTCCCACACCGGCTCGAGCTCCGGCGCGGGCGGGAAGACGGCGCGCAGTCCCATCTCGAAGGTCACCGACGCCACCTCGCGGGTGCCGAGGTAGGTGATCGCCTGCTGCACGCTCTGCACCCGACCGCGCAGGCCGTACATCGCCGAGTTCACCGCCTTCAGCACGGCCGCGGCGAGCGCCATGTCGGAGCTGATCAGGAGGCTGCAGGCATTGAAATCGACCTCGTCCTCGGCGAGCAGCAGCGACAGACGAACAAGGACGTCCGGCTGGGCGGGAATGTCGACATCGAGCAGGCGACGGGAGGATTGGGTGGTCATGAACCGGGTTCGCGAACGGAGCCGACTCGCATCGTACGAGAGCGCATGGCCATCGTGGCCGCTGTCGAGGAGGTCGGCCCCGGCACAATTCCCGCTTTGCGGCTGCGGCGTACGAGGCCGCGCGGTCGCCGCAAAACAAAGGGGCACCGGTTGCCCGGTGCCCCTGATCGATTTCTGCGTCGGCGCTACGGCCTGTTCTTGAATTCGCTCGCGGCCCTTGGGCCACTTGCGGCTGCTGTCTCCTCGCTGACCTCCCGCGCTACGAGCACCAAAGGGGTGCCTGCGCGAGTCGCCCCACTGTAGAGCGCGCCCCGAAGCGAAGCACGAGGGTTTTTCCCGGGGCGCGCCGGGGTCAGACAGCGGCCGGCCAGCGGGTCGTCACCCGCGTGCCCACGCCCGGGCTGCTCTCCACCGCGACCTCGCCCTCGTGCAGCTCGACGATGCGCTTGACGATCGCCAGGCCGAGGCCGCGGCCGCCGTCGGCAGTGGCCGGCGCTACCGTGGCCCGGCTCTGATAGAACCGGTCGAAGAGCTGCGGCAGATCGGCGGCGGCGATCCCCGGCCCGTCGTCGGCGACGCTGACCTCGACCTGGGCCTCGCGGCGCCGCGCCGCCAGCGTGACGGTGCTGCCGCCAGGGCAGAACTTCAGGGCGTTGTCGACCAGGTTGGCGATCGCCCGCTCGAACAGCTCGACGTCGATCCGCGCGTACGGCGGCGTCGCGGCGGCGCCCTCGGCGGCCGGCAGCGCGCGCAGGGCGACGCCTTGCTGCGCCGCGCGCTCGGCGAAGCGCAGGGCGATGTCGTCGAGCAGCTCGCTGACGTCGACCGCCTCGCGACGCAGGCTGTACTCCGGCTCGTCGAGCTTGGCCAGGTCGCCGAGCGAACGCACCATCGCCGCGGCATTGCGGGTGTTGCGCAGGGCGATCTCGACCAGGCGGCGGTCGTCGGAGCGCTCGCCCGCGTCGAGCCAGCGGCTATCGAGCGTTTCCAGGCACGCCACGGTGGCGGTGAGCGGCGAGCGCAAGTCGTGCGACAGGTTGCTCACGCCTTCGCGCCGGAAATGGTCGGTGCGGCGAAGGGCGTTCCACTGCCGCCGGCAGACGTCGAGCAGCATCTCGAAGGCGCCGGTGAGCTGGCCGAACTCGTCCCGTGTCGGCTTGGGCAAGGGGCTGGTCGGCGCGACCGTCAGGCCCTCGGCGAGGCCGCGCTGCGACAGCGTCGCCACCGCCTGGGTGAGCGTGCGCAGCGGCTTCGTCACCGCCGAGATGATGAGCAGCGCGAGCAGGGTCGTGAAGGCGACGACGGCGATCACCAAGCCCATCGCCGGCCGGGCGAAGCTCGAGCGCAGCACGTCGAGCCGGTCGGCCGGAAGCTGCTGGGTGTGGAGCACGAGATAGAGGTAGCCGGCGTTCGGCGCGCCCTTCTGGGCGACCGCCCGCTGCACCGGCTTGGCGACGATCACCGCGCCGGCGTCCATGCGCTCCGGGTCGTCGCCCATGACGTACGAGGTGTCCATGCGCTCGATCGACTCCCGCACCGGACCGAGGGCGACCCGCGAGCCGGGCTTCAGCTTGGCCGGGCCGGTCTTGGCGAGGATCAGGCCGGTGCTGTCGAGCAGATAGAGCTCGATGTCGGTCTCGTACAGCACCAGGCCGCGCAGCCAGCGCTGGAACTCCTCGGGACTCTGCTCATGCATGCCGAAGATGTTGTCGTACATGCTGACGACGCGGCCGAGAAACGCCATGCCGCGCCGGTAGGCGGTCTCGTTCTCGAAGCGCTGGAACGAATAGACGACGGTGGCGAGGACCAGCAACGCCGTGACCAAGCCGGTGGCGAAGATCGTCAGCGCCAGCTTGAGGCGGACTGTCATCCCTTACGGCGCATCGCGCATCTTGTAGCCGGCACCGCGGACCGTGAGGATCAGCTCCGGCCGCATCGGGTCGACCTCGAGCTTGTTGCGCAGGCGGTTGATGTGCGTCGTCACCGTGTGCTCATAGCCGTCGTGGCTGTAGCCCCAGACGGCGTCGAGCAGCTGGCCGCGCGAGAACACGTGCCCGGGGTGCGAGGCGAAGTGCAGCAACAGGTCGAACTCGAGCGCGGTGAAGTCGATCGCCGCGCCGCGGAAGCGCACCTGGCGCTTGGCCGGATGGATCTCCAGGTCTCCGTTGCGCAGGACGCGGCCCTCGCCGGCGACGTTCGCCTGGGCGGCGCGCAGCAGGTCGGCGCGGCGCAGCAGCGCCTTCACCCGGGCCAGCAGCTCGGCCAGCGAGAACGGCTTGGTCAGGTAGTCGTCGGCGCCGAGCTCGAGGCCGAGCACGCGGTCGAGCTCGGTCGACTTGGCGGTGAGCATCAGGATCGGCGTGCTCCGGCCCTGCGCCCGCAGCGCCTTGCAGACCTCGAGGCCGTCGAGCCCGGGCATCATCAGGTCGAGCACCAGCAGGTCGCTGGCGCGCTCCCTCTGGCTGGCGAGCGCCGCGGGACCGTCGGCCACCGCCTCGACCTCGTAGCCGGCGCCGCGCAGGTTCATCACCAGCAGCTCGCGGATGTCGGTCTGGTCTTCGGCGACGAGGATGGAGGCGGCCATGCCTGATTGTCTCGTCGTCGCCCCTCGTCCTTACAGCAATGTGATCTTCCTGTGAGGTTTCGCGAGGTCGGCGCGATCTGCGGCGAACACAGTCGCGGCATGCCCACCCGACCTGCCGCCATGACCCACGCCACCGCCCCGATCGCCGACGTCGTTGCCCACCGCGCCTACCTGGTCCGCTTCGCGATGCGGCGGCT
>DATCGH010000160.1:0-2617 GCA_036509055.1 Caldimonas sp. | reverse complement strand
TGGTCACCAACGCCGCGATCCAGACCAAGCTGCCGTTCGACGCCGTGAAGGACCTGGCCCCGGTCGCGATGATCGCCAAGGGCCCGTTCATCGTCGCCGTGAACAACGACTTCCCGGCGAAGACGCCGAAGGAGCTGGTGTCGGTGCTGAAGGCTGCGCCGGGCAAGTACGCGTACGCCAGCTCCGGCATCGCCAGCACGAACCAGTTCGCCACCGAGCAGCTCAAGGCGCTGAGCGGCACCTTCGTGCTGCACGTGCCCTACAAGGGCATCGGCCCGGCCGTCACCGACCTGATCGGCAACCAGGTGCAGCTGCTGATCTCCAGCGGGCCATCGATCATGCCGTTCGTCAAGGGCGGGCGCATGCGCGCGATCGCCGTCACCAGCGCCGAGCCGAGCCCGATCGCGCCGGAGCTGCCGCCGATGGCCAGCGCCGTGCCGGGCTACAACTTCGAGGCCTGGTGGGGCCTGCTCGCGCCGGCCGGCACGCCGCCGGAGATCGTCGCGCGCCTCAACTCCGAGGTGAACAAGGTGCTCGCCTCGCCCGAGTTCAAGGAGTTCCTGCTGAAGGAAGGCGCCTTGCCCGCCCCGATGACGCCGGCGCAGTTCGCCGCGACCATCGCCGCCGACATCCCGCGCTGGCAGAAGCTTGCGAAGCAGCAGAACATCGTCCCCGAATGAGCACCTCCGCCCCCCACCCGTCTGCGCGCGGGCCGCTGGCCGGCGTGCGCGTGCTCGACCTGAGCGCCTACATCGCCGGTCCCTACGGCTGCACCCTGCTCGCCGACCAGGGCGCCGAGGTCCTCAAGGTCGAGCCGCCCGGCGGCGACAACCTGCGCCACTACCCGTCGACGCTGGCCGGCGAGAGCCGGGCGTTCGTCGGCGTCAACCGCAGCAAGCGCGGTGTCGTGCTCGACCTCAAGCAGCCCGCCGACCGCGAGGTGCTGTTGTCCCTGGTGCGCGATGCCGACGTGCTGGTGCACAACTTTCGCCCCGGCGTGCCCGAGCGGCTCGGCATCGCGTATGCCCAGCTGCAGCCGTTGAACGACCGGCTGATCTACTGCGCCGTCACCGGCTTCGGCGAGACCGGGCCCCTGAAGGACAAGGCCGGCTACGACCAGGTGCTGCAGACCTACAGCGGCATGTGCGACGAGCAGGGCCAGCGGGGCGGGCCGCCCGAGATCCTCTACGGCTCGGTGGTCGACTACTTCGCTTCGGCGATGGTGGCCTCGGGAATCGCCTCGGCGCTGTACGAACGCGAGAAGAGCGGGCGCGGCCAGCAGGTCGGCGTGTCACTTCTGCGCGCGGCGCTGACCATGCAGTCGGCGCGCCTGGTGTGGGGCGAGGACGAGCCGCGCGATGTCAGTCGCGACATGCGCTCGGGCGGCATCACCGGCCTGCACCCGACGCGCGAGGGCTACCTGTACCTGTCGGCCAACACGCCGCACTTCTGGCGCGCCCTGTGCGAGAAGACCGGGCTGATGGCCCTCCACGACGACCCGCGCTACGACAGCGTGAAGAAGCGCGCCGCGCACCGCGACGAGATCGTGCCGCGCCTGCGCGAGGCGCTGACGGCGCGCACCGCCCGCGAGTGGGAGGCCGAGTTCGGCGAAAGCGTGCCCTGCGCCGCGTCGCGCAGCGTCGCCGACATGTTCGACGACCCGCAGGTGCGGGCCGAGGCGATGGTCACGACGCTCGCCCATCCGACGCTCGGCAGCTACCAGGGCTTCACACAGCCCTGGGTTTACAGCCGCACGCCCGGCCCGGCACCGTTCGCCGCGCCCACGCTCGGCCAGCACGGCGACGACGTGCGCGCCGAGGTGGCCGGCGCCGGCTGACGCCGCATCACGCGCAAAGGCCCGCGGACGGAAAGCGTCGCGGGCCCGACAGTGCGGTCTGGCGAAAAAAAGGTCCGGGCGCGCACGCCCCGGACCCTTCGCTTTGCGTGCGCGGCGACGGCCGACCGGCCGCCGCCGCGCGGTTCAGGCGCGCGCCTCGACCGGCACATCCTGCCGCAGCTTCACGGGTGCCCAGGGCCGGTACGCCATGCCCAGCGCCGCCGCCTGCCGCCGCTCGTACGACGCGAACTCCGCGCTCGATTGCGAGCCGCGCAGGCCGCCGCGCACCGAGCCGGGCCGCGTGTCGATGAAGTACTCGGCCCAGTCGGCCGGCAGCGGCTGCGAGCCCGGGACGGCCAGCCACAGGCGCAGCAGGTGGCGCTTGCGATCGGGCTCCTCGAAATCCTCGAACGGGGTGCGCGAGTGCACGATCGCGTAGTTGTTGACGAGCTGCATGTCGCCCTGCTCGAGCTGCATGCGGAAGCACCAGCGCGGGTCGGCCATGATCTCCTCGAGCAGGTCGAGCGCTTCCCACTGCTCGGGCGTGACGCGCGGGACTTCCGGGAAGTCGCGCTGGGCCGCCACGATGTTCTTGCGGTTGACCCGCATCGCGAAGTGCGCGGGGTCGCTGCCGATGATCGGGCACGCGTAGTACGGCGGCTGCAGCGGGTCCTGCGAGCCCTGATAGTGGTGATAGAAGGGCTGCTTGAGCACCTCCAGCAGGTCGGGACGGCGGCGCCCCAGCTCCTCGGCCGCCGCGATCGTGCTCGCGACGAGGCT